>CALFWW010000122.1 GCA_937928575.1 uncultured Saprospiraceae bacterium
TCTTCATTGAACGATCCTTGTCCGTTTAAATACAAAGGTCCGCCGACCGAATTTTGAGGACAAAGTTTATGTGTCCTCGGCAATTCAAAAAAGGCTTGAGACGGCATGCAACCGTTACAAGAATGAACAAACATATTTCCACCATTGATAAGATCATCATTTATTCTATCTATTTGACAAGTCGTAACAGCGTGAGGTTCCCACTGGTTATAATCCATCATGTTATTAGATATATTTTCCCAATGATGACATGGTTGGTATCCATTTCCCCCTTGGCTAATTGGACAAATATTAAGATCTATGTCATTTGCCCAACAATTAGCATTTCTAGCAACACAATTCCCATTAATAAGAGCATCATAGGTTGCTCCATCAGGTGTATCATTACAACCGTCATTTCCTACCCAAGTATGCCTCAATGTCAAAGTATGTCCAATTTCATGGAGTAACAACGAAGCTGAATATCCAATTGACCAGTCTTGCGAACAAGGGTTAATATATTCATGGTAATCCCCATTAAATACATACTTCGTTGGCCCAGTTCCAAATCCCTGTCCACTGTGCGGATAAATAGGTGAATAAAAAACGTTGATGTTGGTGTTTACATCAACACCATACAAATTATAAATTGCAGCTGAAGTGATATTTCTATAGTATGCATCGTTATCTCTATGAAAATAAACACCATTTAATAAAAACCTTACTTTTACTTCTGGTGGACTAGCAGGATAAGTTTCATTAGGATTTTTTCTCCATTGGTCGTCATTATTATCTAATTCTTGATTTGCTCTTTTAATTATATCTTCGGCCCGTGTATAGCCATTTCGATCTGTATTTCCAGTTCCATCAGATTTTTCTGTAAAATTACCTAAGCTTAAAATACTAGGAAAATTGATACAATTGGCTATTGGAATCTGAATTACTTGTTCTGGCAAAAGAAAATGCATATTTACTCTTACATACCTAATAAGATCTGGGTCAGGGCAAATAGGCAAGTAGGAACCAGGAAGTGGATTTTCGTTTACTTCGGTGAATTCATCAACGCCGCATGAAAATGTTTGCAAATTGGCTGGAGGAGTTATATTTTGAGAGATTGCAAGCGTGCTAGAAATCAAAATAAGTGAAATTACTAAGCAATGAATTGGGTTGAATTGGGTTGAAACATATAATTATTATTTTGAGAAATAAATAAAACAAAACACGCACCTAATATATAGAATTTATTTTACATTCCATATTTCTCAGTTGGAATTCATAAATTAATTCAACAATAAATTTGCATACTAAAAAGAAATTCATTTTTTCTTATTCGATTCTAGCCTATCGATTAACAACAACATATTCAAAGAAGCGTTAAAATATATACATGATTTTAAAATCTTCCAACCTAGTAAAAATATACGGTAGCCGAAAAGTCGTTAACGATGTTTCCCTTCAAGTAAACCAAGGAGAAATTGTTGGACTGCTTGGCCCAAACGGAGCAGGAAAAACCACCACCTTCTATATGACTGTTGGATTTATCAAACCAAATCAAGGCAATGTATTTCTTGATGATGAAGAAATCACTTCGCTACCGATGTACAAACGCGCACAAAAAGGTATCGGTTATCTTCCGCAAGAACCAAGTGTTTTCCGAAAAATGAGCATCGAAGACAACATCATGGCCGTCCTTGAAATGACCAAACTCAATAAAACTCAACGAGAAGAAAAACTCGAATCATTGATTGATGAATTTTCATTGGACCATGTCCGAAAAAGTAATGGAGACACCTTATCAGGAGGTGAAAGACGTCGAACAGAAATCGCGAGAGCTTTGGCCACCAATCCGAGTTTTATTTTGTTGGATGAACCATTTGCTGGAATTGACCCGATTGCGGTGGAAGATATTCAATATATTGTTGCTAAATTGGCTACCAAAAATATCGGTATTCTAATTACAGATCATAATGTACAAGAAACCTTGTCTATTACTGATCGCGCGTACTTAATGTTTGAAGGAAGTATTCTAAAAGCAGGCACAGCGGAAGAATTAGCTGCAGATGAGATGGTGCGGAAAGTATATTTAGGTCAAAATTTTGAGTTGAAACGAAAGGTAATTGACTTAGGAAATGAGTAATTCATTGGAAGATTGCTATTTGCTTTTACCAACCATTCCAATCTACAAAGAAAAAACAAAATGTACACCATCCAAAAACATCGAAAGTTAGCGCGCATCATCTCAATTCTAGTAATTTCAATAATTTACTTAACAATACCTACCAGTTGCGTGACCGAAGTTGAAGATACATCTGTTGATAGAAAATGGGTAGACTCTTTAGAAAAGCAACAAAAAGTGATTATAGGATTGGAAATGGATAGTCTATGTGAATTGAGAAGAGAAAAGTATATCAAAAATGCGGTCGACTCCATCATGGGCGAACGATTAGAAGAAATGAGAAAATTTGACGAATGAAAAAAAATCAAATCCTACTTATCTGTGTTTTATCTTTGGTGATTTCCTTATTTTCTTTTCAAAATAGCGTCACCAAAGCATCTCAAGAAGCATTGGATAAACGTCTTAAAAAGTTTCGGAAAATGAAAACAAGAAGTTGCAACGAAGCAGCTATGGAAGAAGTGGTAGAAATCGTTGACTCCCTTTTGACAAGACGTGCACAAGTTATTAAGACTTCTCCTATTTCAAAACCTCCTATTCCACCTAAGCCTAGTGCACCTAGTGTTACATTACCTGATGATAGCACTCCTGTTGGCCCTATCATTAAGAATTAAATTGACACACCGTTATCGTAACCGCCATTTTTAAATGTTGTTAGGGGGTTATTATTTTAACTGCATATTGATTTTGCTCCGTTGGAGCGTCTAGTCCGATTAGGAATAGGCGTTGCCCATTCCTATTGCTAATGCTCCTTTGGAGCTTCTTAAGAGGAGGTTTCTTGTGGATGCAATTACAAACCTAGTTTCATCAAAATCACAAGATCAATTCTCCAATTTCAAACCTCACCTGAAGACCCAAAATTCTATTACTTTAAAATGATAGGAGTAGTTGCGGGTAGCCCGCCGCATTACTGTGGGTAGCGGGCAATGTCATTGAAATAGGCTTTATATTGTTATAATTTACTCTGAATTATGCAACTTACGCTTGTCATTCTGAGTGAAATGATAATTTTTAATTGTCATGGAGTCGAAGAATCAAGCGTACTTGGATTTTACTATTTCGACCGTGCCCTGAGTATTTGATATTGAGCTAGTGGAGAAATCTATTTACTTGTCGAATCAACTTTACACTAAAATCTATACTCAGAGTACTCAGATTTCTCCGCAGCTTACTCACTTAAGCCAACACACGGTCGAAATTTAAAATCCTACCAAACTCTTGATTCTTCGATTCCATTCCGAGTTTTCTCGGGATTTCACTCAGAATGACAAGAGGTTCAGTTAATATTATTCTGATAAAAATTGGATTACTCTAAATTTTAATTGTCGAAAATCCTTATTTCAATGACATTGGGGTAGCGGGGGCGGCGTTCTTCGTTGAGCCTTTAATGCGGCAAGATTTTTCCCCCTTTTTCATCGAATGGAAAAAGGGGCCGCCGGAGGCAAACAAAATAGTAGGTTTAATTTTTTAATCCTAGAATTTCGGTGACTAAAGTCCGCCACAACAATAGGTCGCGAGCAACAACATCAAAGATGGGAAATTAGAAAAATTGAAAAAACAAAACTCAATCCTTCTGCAAATAACTCCTCTTCAAATAATAAGCATAAAAAGAATTAAACTTCTTCTCAATATCCTCTACCAAATCTTCACCGCTTCTACGAATCGAACCTTTTTTTGAAAACAGCCCTCGCAGTATGAGACGATGATTCAAACTTATATAATAAGGGAAAGGTCGTTGCATATCATTTAAGTTCTTATCAGAAACAATGAGTGCCTCAATTCCAGTTGTGGTTTCAGAAGATAACTTTCCAATTCTCATGATGTAGGTATCCTTACCATGAATTGAAATAGAAGGATCGATATTGCCTTGTTTATCCAGAAAAATACCATCCGTTTTTCCGGCGAGTAGATGAACAGAAGATGTATCCATCATGAAAACAAAATCAGAAAATGTGTAATCAGCATGAAAAGCAGCAATCAATTCGGAATTGAATTTATCTCGATCTTCAATCATTTGTGCACGTTGGATTTTCAGTTGTCTTCTCAACTTTTGATCGATATCGTTCAACTCAATCGATGATGTTAATTTCTCGATATTATTTGCTTTGGATTCCAATCTTACAACCAACACTCCTTTTTTGATGTGATCAATTGCCTTGATATTCTTAACACGTTTTGGATAAGTGGTCATCGCCGCAGAAGCCCATTGAGCATAACCAATCTGAGGCGTTATTCCTAACAAGAAAATTGCTACAAATGCCTGAATTATAAATTTTAACGAAGTTTTTTTCATGATTTAATCATTTTAAAAATTGCTATTCCCTAATTCATTTTGGATCAAAATAGCTACAAGGGTGTTAAACTAAATTTAAGGTTTGCCGCTAAATAAATCAACCAAAATTTATTACTTAAAATTGCAAAAAATTGATCGTTTTTTTCCTTTTTAATCAATCTGAATTTTAGTTATTTTTGAGTACCTAAAGAATCAATTTTCAATACAAAAAATAAGCTTTTTCAAAATGATGCAACAAGCTGTAGATATAGAAGCACTCAATCAGGAAATATTTGCTGAAAGTGAGTTTGTACAAAGAATAACGAATGAAACTGCAAAAGTTATTGTCGGTCAAGAGAAAATGATCGAAAGATTGTTACTTGGTTTATTGGCTCGCGGACATATTCTTTTGGAAGGTCTTCCTGGTTTAGCGAAAACATTGGCGATTAAGACACTTTCCAAGACCATTTCTGCAAAGTACAATCGAATTCAATTCACACCCGACCTTTTACCTGCAGATATTATCGGTACCATGATTTATAATCCGAGTACCAATAAATTCACTGTTCGACAAGGACCTATATTTGCCAACTTCATCTTGGCAGATGAAATCAATCGTGCCCCCGCTAAAGTCCAAAGTGCATTATTGGAAGGAATGCAAGAAAGACAAGTGACGATTGGAACTGAAACCTTTTCTTTAGAAGAACCATTTTTAGTCTTGGCGACTCAAAATCCAATTGAGCAAGAAGGAACCTACCCATTACCAGAAGCACAGATGGATCGTTTTATGTTGAAAGTCAAAATTGGTTATCCTGAAAAAGAAGAAGAGAAAATAATTGTTCGCAGAAATATGACAGGCGATTTTGAAAAGGTTTCCCAAGTTGCAACCACTCAGGAAATTTTAAAAGCAAGAGATATCGTCAGAAAAGTGTACATGGATGAAAAAATCGAACAATACATCATCGATATCGTTTTCGCTACGCGTGATCCAAAAAGTTATGGATTGGAAAAAATTGAACCATTGATCAATTACGGTGGATCACCAAGAGCGAGTATCAACTTAGCATTGGCATCCAAAGCATATGCATTTTTGCAACGAAGAGGTTATGTAATTCCAGAAGATGTGAGAAATATTTGTCAGGATGTCATGCGTCATCGATTGGGTTTAACATACGAAGCAGAAGCTGAAAACGTTACGCAAGAAGATATCATCAACCAAGTATTAAATACCGTCGCGGTCCCTTAATAAACAAACAGTTTAATTTGCACGATGTCGCCCTTGAGAGGGTTGGGGTGAAACATTTGACTCAGAATATTCCACCTCATATCCCCTCAAGTGGAACAGTGAAAAATTAACATTGTAAATACGGTCAAACATTTGACCTTGAAAACCTCTTAACCGATCTGCACCATCAAATATAAAATATGACATTAGTAAGAACGATTACCCTCTTGTTATTCTTATGCTTTTCATTTTCTGGGTATACTCAGATTATTGATAAAGAAATTTCTTCGTTGTTCAAAAAACCAAAAAATATCAAATGGTTACGTCATTATCAAGGCACAGTAGATGATATGAAGAAAGTAAATATTGCATTGGCGTTTGATGGCAACAATTGTAAAGGTGTCATGGAATATGTTTCGTCAAAAGAAAAAGTAGAGTTGAATGGTGTCATCAAAAAAGGAAAGTTGCGATTAGAAGAAGTCAATGGCAACCAAGTAACCGGATATATTGAAGGATCATTTGACAAAGAATTGATCAATGCAGAATGGAGCAATCATGACCATACCGTTGGTGGACAAATTACCGCTATAGAAATTGACTATCTTAAAAAAGCAGAAATTGTAAAAGAAAATTGGATAAGAGTCTACAAAGGATTTGTTAATAGCAAATCTGCAGAAGTATTGTTGTATAAAATTGACAATAATCAGATTCATGGACAAATTTACTTTAATGATGACCGAAAAAGTTACAACCTAAAAGGAGAATTTAACTCAGACCGTCTATTTATTGTTGAATTATATGACAACAATTACGAAAAGAATGGTGAGTTGATGGCAGAACTTACTGCTGGTCGTTTTATGAAAGGATATTTCAAGGACAATAGCGGAAAAAAAACAAGCTCATCATTAGAATTACACCGTAAACTAACAATGGAATCAATTGAGTATGGAGACTTCCAATCTAGCTATGATGTGTATTATCCAATTAGTGGAAATGAAAAATTCAACACCTGGTTTAATAAATATGTGGAAGGGTTTTTAAATTCTTGCCGTGTAAAAACAAGCTACTTAAAAAAGGATTCCAAAAATGCGGACAACAGAATGACTAATAGAAATAATGCGTGGACAGACATTAGCTATTATTCTGATTTTATCATCAGTGGTGGTGTCACTTTCAATAAGTCTTGGTCCGACAAGCAAGAAATTAAATCTTTCAACTACGATTTATATTCTGAAAAAGAAATTACTTTAAAGTCATTGTTTCAAGATGGTTTTGATATAGAAAAAATGATCCAAAAAGAAATCAAATTTAGTCTTCGAAATAGTGAAATGATGAAAGATAATGAATTCAGAAAATGGATCAAACAAGAATCATTTGGAAATTTTACAATCCGAAAAGATGGAATTAATTTTAGTACCAATTTCAACGCCCTTTATGGCAAACAAAGTGTTACCATTCCTTTTGGAAAACTAAAACCATATATCAAAAAAGATAGTGCTGTTTATAGATTAGCTTCAAACTAGCGATATGGAAACGAGTGAACTATTAAAAAAAGTTCGAAAAATTGAGATCAAAACAAAAGGACTCAGTAGTCAGATTTTTTCTGGTGAATATCAAAGTGCTTTTAAAGGTCGAGGTATGTCTTTCAGTGAAGTGCGTCCTTATCACTATGGCGATGATGTCCGTAATATTGACTGGAACGTAACCGCTCGTACGGGTGATGCACACGTCAAAGTTTTTGAAGAAGAACGAGAATTGACCTTGATGTTGCTCGTAGACATTTCAGCTTCACAAGCTTTTGGCGCTTCCGAAGAATCAAAAAATGAAGTCGTCACTTTGATTTCTGCAGTTCTTGCTTTTTCTGCCACCAACAATAATGATAAAGTAGGTTGTATCTTTTTTACCGATCGAATTGAAAAATTTATTCCTCCAAAAAAAGGAAAGCAACATATACTGCGAATTATTCGGGAGCTATTAGACTATCGTCCTGAAGGAAAAAAAACCAGTCTCAAAGTGGCATTGGAATATCTCAACAACGTGATCAAAAAAAAGTGTATCACTTTTATTTTATCTGATTTTGTTTCTGAAAATTATGATGATGCTTTGCGAATTACAGCAAGACGTCATGATGTCATCGGCATTCACATGTATGACCAAACGGAAAAGGAATTGCCAAATGTCGGATTGATACGCACCTACGATATGGAATCTGGACTGGAAACAATTATTGATACTTCCAGCAAAGCGGTGAGACAAAAACATACAACTGCTTTTGAAAATAACTTCAAGTATTTTACCAGTAATTTCAATAAATGCGGTGCGGATTATATTTCTCTTGAAACAAAAGAGTCGTACGTAAATGCATTACTTAAATTTTTCAAAAAGAGAGGTCGATAGATGAAGAATTGGGTACTCTATATCTTTTGCTTTTTGTGTTGCACTTCCATTTTTGGACAAGTGACCGTGACAACGGAATTAAGCCCGCCACCCTACACTGCTGGTGTTCCTATTTTAGTGACGATTAAAGTTGATCATCCTTCTAATGTCCGTCTTGGAGAAGTTTCTGTTGACCAATTTTCTGAAGATTTTACCATCACTAGAAATCCTTCTAATTTTGATATCTCTCAAAATCGGAACATCACCACAAAGAAAAAAGACATCATTGTGGTTCCTAAGTTTCATGGTGATTTATTGTTTCCACCAGTGCTCGTTCAATACTTTGAGCAAGGTCAGGAATCAGGTGCTGTTTCAAAAGTGAAAAAGATAAGTGTCGCTCCAGGTTCAAAAGGAGAACAAAAGAAGGAATATCCAATGCCGATCACGGATGAAACGATCAAGGCGATGAACGATATGTTGAGTAGTGGTATTCCAACTGCTGCACCTCAAGGACAACAACAAAGTCAACAACAGGGAGGCATGCAAGGAGCACAACCAGGTATTCAGCCAGGGATGTCACCTGCTATGGGAAGCGACCCAATCGCCAATCCATATGGAGAAATAAAAGACTTAAAACCAATCATTGAAGAGCCGCTGAAATTTCAGGATTTTCTTCCTTACTTAATTGCAATTTTAGTTTTGGTTGCTTTGATTTCTGCCATCTTTTATTTTCTCAATAAGAGGAAACAACCAGAACCACCACCGAAACCTGAAGTATGGATTCCTGCACACAACACAGCACTTGCGGATTTGACCACATTAAAAAACAAGCAGCTTTGGCAAAATGGAGCCGTCAAAGAATATCAAACCGAGTTGACAGATATCATCCGTAAGTATCTGGAAAATCGATTTGAAATCAATGCAATGGAAATGACTTCTGATGATATTGTTTATCATTTGAAGAAGAAAACTTCCGTTGCAGCAACACAACAAGGAAAGCTAAAAGATATTTTACAGATTGCGGATTTGGTCAAATTTGCAAAAGCGAATCCACCAGTCAATATCAATGAGCAGTTTTGGAATGACGCAGAAAATTTTGTGCAAGCAACGAAAACAGATGAAATTCCTGCTGCCTTTACTGCCAAACAAGAAGCCATACAAGCAGAATATCAAGCTAAAATATCAGGAGTTCCTGTTTCAGATATTGTGGGGGCAACCACAGCCACTGCGACAGTTGCAGCCACGACGATTTCAACCGCGCAAGGAAATAATGTATTAGCAAGTCGAACAAAAAGATTGGGAGCAATGCTAATTGACAGTATTTGTTTTTCAATCTTGTATGCTGCTATCTTTCTTTTCATTTCTTTTGGTTTGGGAATTGACAGTAATTCTCCAACTGTTGCAATCTTAGCTTATGTCTTTATTTTCTCTTTAATATTTCTGATTTACTGGTTCATTTTTGGATTTCTAAACTCGAAACATAGACAGTCTCTTGGAAAAAAACTATTGGGAATTGTTGTAACAGATAAAGAAGGTGGACCGTTATCACTCAGTCAAGCAAGTATTCGTTCTTTGATTTATTTTGTAGAAAGTTTATTTGTGCTTCCATTACTTTGGATCTTTTTTGACAAAGAAAAACAAACCTTACACGACAAAGCGGTTAAGAGCATTGTGATTAATAAAAACTATAAAAAAGAAGCAAACCTATTAGATGTTTAGTTTAATCGGAAATATCAATTTTGTCAATCCATTATTCTTCCTGCTACTATTGCTGGTACCGATATTGGCTGTCTGGTATTTTCTGAAAAGAAATAAACGTTTCCCATTATTGAGGATGTCAGCAAATGGTCAAAATGGAGTCACCACTTCATTGAGAGGAAAATTCAGAGCATTGCTCCCTATTCTAAGAATCTTAAGTATTGGTGCCTTGGTGATTGCGATGGCAAGACCTCAGGAAATTTTAAAAGAAGAAGAGGTCAAAGCGGATGGTATTGATATCGTATTGGCCATGGATTTATCTAGTAGTATGTTGGCGCAAGATTTTCAACCAGATCGTTTGGAAGTGAGTAAAGCAGTCGCGATAGAATTTGTTGAGAAAAGAAAATACGATAGAATTGGACTGGCTGTTTTTGCTGGAGAAAGTTTTACCCAATGTCCCTTGACAACAGATCATCGAGTCGTTCAAGAATTTCTCGGCAGTTTGAAATGTGGAATGTTGGAGGATGGAACTGCTATTGGAATGGGATTGGCAACTGCTGTCAATCGCCTAAAAGATAGTGACGTAAAAAGTAAAGTGGTCATTCTACTAACAGATGGTGTCAACAATCAAGGATATATTAAACCAATCACGGCTGCGGAAATTGCTCGTGAATTTGATATCAAAGTTTATACAATTGGTGTTGGTTCAACAGGACAAGCACGTTCTCCAGTAAGAAGACGACAAAATGGTCAATACATTTTTGGAATGTCAAAGGTGGAAATTGATGAAGCATTATTGACACAAATATCAGAGATGACCGGTGGAAAATATTACCGTGCGACCACCACAGAAAGCCTCATCAGAATTTATGATGAAATTGACCGACTGGAAAAAACAGAAATTGAAGTCACCAGCTTCAATCGATATAATGAAGAATTTTATCCCTTTGTATTCATCGCGATTTTCTTTGTACTCTTGGAAGTATTACTTAGATATACGGTGTTGCGGGTGATTCCTTGATCGTAAGGACGTGGGAAGATGCCATTTGGATATTTGGCTATTTGGACGCTTCTCGTATGATTTAAAAAATGTCGATAGAAAAGGAAATATCCTTATATCGACAAATTTTCTAGAAGCATCCAAATAGCTAAAAGGTCCACAAGGCTAAGACCAAACAGTCTTAAAAAAATTATTAAACTTTAAACAAAATAATCTTGTTCAGATTCGAGACATACGAAAATTTATATGCACTGATTGGGATTCCCATTCTGATCGTGCTGTTTTTTATTTTCTGGTCGCAACGAAAAAAAGCAATTGAT
>CALFWW010000123.1 GCA_937928575.1 uncultured Saprospiraceae bacterium
TTCGTCATGCTGCATTGCATGGAAATTTAGTTCATCAAATTCATTATTCAACGTCTACTGATTATGTTTCCAGTCAGGCAGTGGGTATGAATTCTACTTCTGTTTTTGATGCACCTTCTACGATTGTTTCTGAAGACGGAAAGACGATTACGATTTATGCTTGGTATGATAATGAGTTTGGGTATACTTGTCAGTTGGTTCGATTGGCTAAGTATGCTAGTCATGTTAGTCGGGCGATCTACTACTAGAATTTTATTAGAATTGAAAATTAGAAATGTAAAATTAAAAATTGGACTTTGTTTCGTGAGTACGCGTTGGAGTGCGTGATTTCGGTCAATTTATATTTTTCAATTTCTAATTTATAATTAACAAAAGAGGTTGTTTCATGTTATGGAGCGACCTCTTTTTCGTATATTTAGTAATTATATTGTTTCCTACTTTATTTTCTAACAAATAACTTTAATTATGAATCCTCGCTCCGAATCACTCCGAATCACTCCGAATCACTTAAAAAAGGATATAAATTCCTTTCCATAATTTTAATTGTAATACTATTAATGTGTTCTAAGGAAATAAATGCTCAACAATGTTTTACTGAAGATTTCCCTGATGGAGAACCATGTGTACCATTTTTAAATGAATATAATGCAATAGGGCCATTTTATATTCGGATATATGTACACGTAATTCAAGATGCAATAGGTGAAGGAGGTCAAACTGATGAACAAGTTGAAGAAGCTATAAGTTATTTAGATGAAGCATTTAATAGGCATAATATTTTTTTTGTTTGGGACTGTGAAATTATTCCACTTCAAGATGCAGAATTTTTTGAGGATTTTAATCCTCCAACCACAGTCTTTCAAGAGAACCCTCATATAGATGGAGTAGATATTTACTTATTTCCCGATAATCCGCCTCCAAATTCAAATGGAGCAGGTAATTCAAAAGGTCTTGATGAGACTGCCTTAGCTGTTGCTGGGAATTACAGTAAGGAGCCGTTTGGTTCTGTAGTGCGCTCTCATGTGCTTTCTCATGAGATGGGTCATGTATTAGGATTAATTCATACATTTGGACAAAATGGAGGAGTGTTTGCAACTCTTCCTGAATATGTAGATCAAGTTAGTTTCCCAGGGCAATGCTTATCATCAGGTGATTGTATTTGTGATACTGAAGCTGATCCATTTATTAATAATAATGTATCTCAGCCATCAGAAGGTTGCATTTGGGAATTGGCTGTTGATATGATTGACGGTCCTTTTGATATTAATAATGATGAGTATAATCCTAGTGTTACTAATATCATGTCTTACTCTCATATTGATTGCCTTGAAGAACTGACACTTGGTCAAGGAAGGCGAATGAGAAACATTATTGCTATTGCTGAAAGTGAGGAACTTCAAAATTCAAGTGAAATTGTAGAGGAGGAGGATTACCACTGGCTTCAAAACCTTCCATTGGGCAATTGCATTGTTAAAGAAAGCATCGCGACTAATACGATATGGACAAATCCAATTATTGAAATTGACGGAATTGTAGAAGTCAAAAATGGAGCGATACTGACCATTGAAGACAACGTTGAAGTAAGATTTCCGAGAGGATCTGTTTTACGAGTAATGCCAGGAGGAACTTTGGTACTAAAAGGAAAACTCACAAACAATTCGTGCGTCAACGCATGCAATAATACAGGCTTCGGTACTTGCGGCGATACCTGGAAAGGTGTTGAAGTATGGGGTGACAAAGACGAACATCAATTCATTGTAGGCAATAACGAAATAAAACAAGGAAGAATTATTACTCACCCTGGAGCTATTATCGAAAATGCGGAAGTAGGCGTTCAATTATGGGGACCTGAACTCACTGATGCGGGCGGGATTATAAATTCTGTTGAAACCATCTTTAGGAATAATATTGTTGGAGTTGACTTTCGGCCGTATAAAAATTTTCACCCAGATTATTCTACTAATAATCAAAGCCCGAATGCAGATGCTGGGCTGGAAGCTAATTATAATGGTACCTTCACTGGATGCATCTTTGAGAATAACAATTCATTTCCTCATTCCCGAAATTTTGATAAATTTATTTATTTGGAAGGTGTAAATGGACCAACTATAAGAGGATGCGACTTTATAAATGAAAATTCACCTTCGGCTCCAACTGCTATCCATTCTTTTGGATATGGAGTATATTCATATGATTCAGGATTTACATTAGAAAATAGTTGTGATGATGGAATTTATCCTTGTGATGATGATGCCCAACAAATAACATCTTCGCGTTTCTATGGGCTTGGTCATGGTGTGAGAGTAATCGGTGGTATTGGAGGTTATAAACCTTTTCGAATAAAGAATAATATTTTCGAACACTGTTTTGTCGGCATTTCTAACAGGGCTTCTTCTAATGGAGAAATCTTTTTCAATACCTTTAAGATGGGAAGTATCCCTTCTTTTTGGCAAACGAATTCCCAATTAGGAATAGCGCTCAACGGCAATATCAATTCAATATCATTGGAACAAAACGAATTTATTGATGAGATAGATGATCCAAATACCCGTACAATAGGGATTAGTACAACAAATACCGGGACAAACGATTTGACAATTAGAAATAACATATTTGAAAGTCTCAATATTGGTAATGAAGCTGGAGGGAATTGTGGAAGTAATTCTAGTAACCAGGATAATCCAACAGGTCTTCAATTTATTTGCAACGAAAATGTGAATAATTCAGAATATGATTTTTTAATTTGTTCAACACCAGCAGCTGATAGAATTCATCCTTTTCAGGGAGAGTTTATTAGTTCAAATACTGGTCTAAATCTCTATCGTGCTAGTGGGAATCAATTCTCTAACTCAGGTTCAAATCCTGACCGTGATTTTTCTAATCAAGGCGATGATCAGGGCTTGCGATATTATTTTTATAATGTACCAGATCAAAATCCAAATGAAACATCGGGAGTTTCTTTATCGAATAAAATTCCTTCTCAAGAAAATACCTGCCCTCAAATTTATTGCGAAATTCCATGCAAAACAGAAGGAGAATTAATCGGAATAAAAAATTCATTCTTCGGCAAGCAAACTTCCTTCCAACAAGCAATTGTTTCGTATGATAATGCTGTAAGTATTCAAGGCGAAAATTCAAAACCGGCCAGAAAATTTTTAGCAAGAGCCAATAATTATAAAAGGGACATGACTCGTCTTGCAGATGTTGTTTTGAGGCATACAGCAGCTGATAACCAAATTGGAAAAAGGGATTCCGTTAGAACATGGATGAGTCATAAAACAACTTTTGGTTCAGAATTAACACTTAGTTTTGATTTTTTAAAAACAAATGAACATTCAGTTGGCTTGTCAAAACTAAATAACCTCTCTAATAAATTCGATCTTGACAGCGATCAAGAAATGGATCAATCACAATCATTAGAACTTTATGGAATCTTAGCAGCAGAACCATCAAGTGGGTTTACAAAAGAACAACTCAGCAGTCTTGAAACTATCGCAAATTCCTCAACAACATTTGCATCGGGCTATGCAAAAAATGTGCTTGAAAAATATAACATTAAATTTCCAATAGAAGACTGTGAACATTGGAACGGGATGGTAGAAAATATCGATACACGAGGAGGTAGTGAGAATAGTAATAATGATCAGAATATAATTCAACAGTTGATATTGAATGTTTACCCGAACCCAGCAAAAAACCAGGTAAACTTTGAGTGGGATAACGAGGAAGGTAGGACACAACTTCGTATAAGTGACCTTAATGGTAAAGTTATTTTTAAAATGGTGAGTACAAATGAGCAAACAAAGCAAGTTTGGAACACATTTAATATTCCATCTGGCATTTACTTTTATGAGTTTAACAGTGAGAAGTCACAAGCGAATAGAGGAAGAATTGTAGTTCAAAGATAAGAAATATGGTAAGATTAATATTTTTGATGTTCTTTTGCAATATGTGGTTGCAATGTCATTCTCAAGCAGGCTTTTCTAAACATTTTAATTTTGAAGGAGAAGCTTATTTCAACAACATATTGTTGGATGAAGATATGATTGTTGTTTCTGGTGCCTATCAGCAAGGAATGGGTTTGGCGAATATATTAATAGCAAAGTTAGATACTTCAGGTCATCTTATTGCTTTCAATACTTTTGAAGATCCTGGCAATGATTTAGTCATGGGTTCTGCAAATTACCCCTTAATAAAAAGTTCAGACGGAGGATATATCATGGCAGGAAATATTTTAGGAAATGGCGGTGATTATATAGCTAAATGGGACAGCCAGCTAAACTTACAATTCTATTGGAATTATCCATTTCCAGCAAACATTTCAGTTAGCTTTCCAATCAAAGTAATTGAATTAACCGACGGCTTCCTTTTTATATCAATGAAACAAGTAGGAAACTTAACTATGGATGTCTTTGCCACTAAATTAGATTTTAACGGCAACATATTATGGGAATATTCCTACGGTGATCCTGAAGAGGATGATTATGTAAGTACTGCTTTAATGATCAATGATAATGAAATTGTGTTGGGCGCTGTAAAGCCAGGAGGCAATTTTCCTGGATTACCTCAATATGATTGTGCACGTACCTGGATTTTCGCTATTGATAGCACTGGGACTAAACAATGGGAATGGATTGGAGAAGACTGTGATGGAAGTACCGTTCATAGTATTCAAAAAACAGCTGATAATGGCTGGCTATATACAACCAAACAATTTGAAGCATTTACAACTGCGCCAGTGGTAGGGGAAACAGCAGGTGCTCCTTTTCTGGTAAAAAGAGATGCCGATTTCAATAAAGAATGGGAATTAAGATTATCAGATCAATACATTCAAAGCCCTTATGGCTATTTTTTTGACTTAAAAAAGTCCGGCGATGATCAATACTTGGCAGTAGGTGATATATTACTCCCAGAACCTGTAAACCCATTCACCTCGCACAATGTACAACGTTTTACCTGTCTTTATAAAGTTAGCGATACAGGCGATAGTCTATGGAGACGTTGCGATACAGTCAAACTGAACAACATAACATGGGATCATAGACCAGGTGGTTTCGTTGAGTTACCAAGTGGTAGTATCATTGTTGCAGCCAGATTTATAGAACAAGATGTAGCGGCCTACGGTTGGCTCTACAAAGTCGACAAAAACGGCTGTATGCATCCAGATGATTGCATCACTACAGATGTGGAAGTGGTACACATCGAAAGCAATGCGATTAAAATATCACCCAATCCGACAAGTGATCTGATTTACGTGAATAGCGACGAAGTGCCAGATGAAATTATATTGTTGGATATGTCAGGTCATGTGCTTTCCAGTGTAATGCATCGCTCAGAAATGAATATACGTGATTTTCCTGTTGGTGTTTATTTATTGAAGGTGCGGCTTGGGGAGGAGGTTTATTTGGAGAAAATTCTTAGGAATTAGAAATGTAAAATTAAAAATAGATCTTGTTTCGTGAGTACGCGGTGGAGTGCGTGAGCATACGTGAGGTCGATCAATTTATATTTTTCAATTTCTAATTTATAATTTGACAAAAAGAGGTTGTTTCATTGTTATGGGGCGACCTCTTTTTCGTATATTTAGTAATTATATTCCCAATCTTAAATAGTCTATTTTTTAACAAATAAATTGCGATTATGAACCAGTTCCGACAATTTCCGAATTTAATAAACCTTTCTCCCTATTCAAGTGATGAAGCTGTAGATATCTATCTATTTCCTGATGGACCTTC
The DNA here is from genome assembly GCA_937928575.1 of uncultured Saprospiraceae bacterium. Taxonomy (GTDB): domain Bacteria; phylum Bacteroidota; class Bacteroidia; order Chitinophagales; family Saprospiraceae; genus CALDGQ01. The sequence goes on from CALFWW010000123.1 coordinate 5,736, forward strand.
AACAATTAACGGTGGAGGGGGGGGGAGAAGCATGGGGTATTGGTGATAGGACTGCTCTAGCCGTTGGTGGGACAAGTACACATCTACCAGAAAGTCCTGTTTTATATTCTCATCTTTTTTCGCATGAAATGGGACATATTTTAGGATTACTTCATACACATCAAGATGCTAGTGGTGGTTCACATCTCAGTACTGGTGATGAGTTAGTTGATCAAGTAAATAATCCTGACCAATGTTTATTTTCTGGAGATTGTATTTGTGATACGCCAGCTGAGTTTAATTAACATTATGTCGTATTCAAATTATTTATGTAGAGAGGAATTTACTTTTGAACAAGGGCAAAGAATGAGAAACCTTCTTGCAATTGCTGAAAATGATAATCCGCTTGCAACTTGGCCAGACATTTCTTTGGCTCTTCAAACTCTTGAAATAAAACACTGTATTGTAAAAGAAACAATTGAATCTAGTGTTACTACGAATACAATATGGTCAGCTTCCACCTTTCAGTCTTCTGTTAAAGAAGTTGAAGGAATTGTAGAAATTGCTCCTGGTGCAAGATTAACAATAGAAAGTGATTTAGAAGTTCGTTTCCCAAAAGGATCTGTTTTACGAGTAATGCCAGGAGGAACTTTGGTACTAAAAGGAAAACTCACGAACAATTCGTGCGTCAACGCATGCAATAATACAGGCTTCGGTACTTGCGGCGATACCTGGAAAGGTGTTGAAGTATGGGGAAATAGCCTTGAACATCAGTTTACAGTTTGCGACCAAGATGAAAACGGTACAATAAATGATTTTAGAAAACAAGGAAGATTCATTGGCAAACCTGGCTCTATTATTGAAAATGCCGAAGTTGCCGTTCAACTCTGGGGACCTGATGTATCAGAAAATTCAGGTGGTATCATTCAATGTACTGAAACTACTTTCAGGAATAACATTGTTGGGATAGATTTTAGACCTTACCAAAACTTTTTCCCTATTGATAATACTGAAGATCCTGATAATTGTGATGAGTATCCAGTTTCACAAGCAGGAAAGAGAGCAAAATACTTTGGTTCGCTTGCAGGATGTACCTTCGTGAATGATAATGATTATCCACATAATACCAATTTTGAAAAATTTATTTACATGGAAGGAGTGGATGGACCAACGATAAGAGGTTGTTCTTTTGATAATGGAGCGACACCATTGTCAATAAATGACATTTACTCATATGGGTATGGAATTCATTCGATCGATTCTGAATTTACACTTGAAGAAAGATGCAATACGAGTCAGATACCTTGTAATCAAATAACTCGATCCGAATTCACAGGACTTGGTGTTGGTGTAAAGGTTGGTGGTTATCCATCTTCTATCAAACGATTTAAAATAAAACAAGCTGATTTCACAGACTGCTTTGTCGGGATACATAATAGAGCTGCATCCAATGGAGAAATAATTTTCAACGATTTTCATATGGGAAATATGCCTCCGTTATGGTCCACCCAAACACAAATTGGGATACAGTTGAACGGAAATATTACGCAAATTGCGCTTCAAGAAAATGAATTCGTCAGAGAATTTAATAATCCTAATATAAGAACAATTGGAATCAGTACGACCAATGTTGGTGCAAACGATTTAAGTATTAGGAAAAATTATTTCGATGGTTTGAATATTGGAAATGAGGCTGGGGGGAATTGTGGGACAAGCTCATCAGATGTCTTTAATTCCTCAGGACTAAAGTTTGAATGTAATGACAACAACGATAATGTAGAGTATGACTTTTTAATATGTAATACTTTTGGGGTTGATAGAATAAATCCTAATCAAGGAGTGTATATAGGAAGTCAAACAGGTTTTAGTGAATATATTTCAAGTGGGAACAAATTTTCAAACTCAGGATCGAATCCCGATAGAGATTTTTCCAATCAAGGAAATGATCTTGGGATGCGATATTACTTTTATAACGTGCTAGATCAAAATCCAAATGAAACTTCTGGAATAACAAGTTCCAACAAAATATTTTCGAATTCAAATGAGTGTGAATTAAATTTTTGTGAAATTCCATGCAAAACAGAAGGAGAATTAATGGGCTTAAAAAATTCATTCTTCGGCAAACAAACTTCATTCCAACAAGCAATTGCTTCCTATGAAAATGCTGTAAATATTCAAGGCGAAAATTCAAAACCAGCCAGAAAATTTTTAGCAAGAGCCAAGAGATATAAAAAGGACATGACTCGGCTTGCAGATGTAGTTTTGAGGCACACAGCGGCTGATAACCAAATTGGAAAAAGGGATTCCATTAGAACATGGCTGAATTATAAAACAACTTTTGGTTCAGAATTAACACTTAGTTTTGATTTTTTAAAAACAAATGAACATTCAGTTGGCTTGTCAAAACTAAATAACCTCTCTAATAAATTCGATCTTGACAGCGATCAAGAAATGG
>CALFWW010000124.1 GCA_937928575.1 uncultured Saprospiraceae bacterium
ATATCTTCGTTAGAAAGCCCTGTCTGCTTGGCGCAGTCAGGCAGGCTCGCCGTAACTAAGGCTATGTCTACGTTTTCTGCCTTGATCTCGAAAAATTTTCCTTCCAAATATATCCGCACTTTTAGACTACAATTTGCATAACAATAGAGTTGCGGAGTGTGTCGATTGAGGTGGCAAGGAAAATGGGCAGTAAGTATAGCGAAACTGAATTGAGTTATTTGGATGCGAATTTCCCATTTATGAATGGGTTTCCGCTACTGCCTCACTTAAGTCATGATGATGGGGAGAAATTAGATTTGGCCTTTTATTATAAAAACGAAAGTGAAAGATTAACTGGAAATCCTGGAATGATTGGTTATGGTTTTTGTGAAGGGCCTAATTTAAGAGAAGTAAATACCACCGAAAGTTGTTTGTCAAAAGGGTATTGGCAATATGATTTGTTAAGTAAGTTGAATGTAGGATTTGGAAAGCGGAAATATCAATTTGATGAGGAGCGGACGAAATACATGATTTGACAATTTTCGGCGAATCCCAGTATCAAGAAGTTGTTTCTAGAACCTCATTTGAAAACCCGATTAGGATTATTTGGGGATTCTAAAATTAGGTTTCAAGGATGTCATTCAGTTCGACATGATGATCATGTGCAGTTGTAATAGTATACCGCTCAGAAAGCTTTCGATGAAGACAGCTTTCCGAGAGGTATACACTTTGAGAAATATTACACTAGTTGAAATTCAAATACGTTTCGAGAATCCAACCTACCGTTCCATTGAAATCAACTTTTGCCCATCGGGAATCATGACCATCAATGTTGACCGTATGTTCTGAATATTCCAATAATTTAACTTTGCTATTTTCAGGAATACGAATAGAATTGGAGGCAGCTCCAAAATCTGGTTCTTGACGAATTGCAAGGCTACCACCCATACTATTGGTCATTGCAAAATTACCAGCACCAAAACGATCTACAACCGGTGCTGTTGGTTCCGGAGTAGGTGTGTTGTAAGTGGTTGGCTCAGGAGCGCTCCAACTACCTGTTTCGGTCGGTGTTGTAGTTGCTTCTGCTTGAGCTTCCGCATTTGCTTGCTCTTCAATCATTCTTTTCATTCTTTCGAATACAGATTCTTCTGCAGTAGGTACGTCTGGGTCGGCTTGATTTTGTGATTTGACTTCCTCTATCTTTTTCTTCAACATGTCCAAAGGTTCCGCTGATTCCCGAACTGGAGCTTCTGTGTTTCCATATTGTTCTGTACCAGGATTGGTGGAAGCTGCTTTTTCTTTCATATCGTCCAAAGCGTCCTTTATTTTATCAAAAATAGATCCGTGTGCAGTTTGTTCGTTTGGATTGTCTCTGTTTTGCTTTTGCAAATTACCAAGACCTTTACCAATGTTTTTTAATAAATTACCAAATGACATAATAAAAATTTAATGTTATAAAATCTGGGGTGTCCACATAATACAGTTTTTTTATCGAAATATAATCGGATAGATTACATTTTTAAATTCCTAATTTAAAAAAGGCAGTCTCTGTGTAGAAACTGCCTTTTCAATTGATTTTGTATATCTAAATTTATCTGATCAAAGTAACATCTCCCTTAAGGATTTGATCTTCTTGACCGGGCAAATTGAATTTAATAACATATACATATACATCGCTAGGTGCCATCGTACCTTTAAAATTACCATCCCAACCTGTATCTACATCTCTCGTTTCAAATACCATTTGTCCCCAGCGATTATAGATTTGGAAAGTTTCCATTTCGATATTTCCTTCAGTCAAGAAACTAAAGGTATCATTTAGTCCATCACCATCTGGTGTAAATGCACTAGGGATGTCATATCGAGGTGGTGTTCCTGTAATAAATAAATCAGCAGTTGTGATACAACCAAATTCATCTATCAAATTAACTTCGAAATTATTACCCTCCTCAACAATGGTGTAGGTAATATTTGGTCCTGTTAAACCAAGTCCTGCTCCATTTAATAACCAGTCAAAAGATCCGGTAGTGGAAACATCAGGATTCGTAGTGGCTGATAGTGCAATTTCTTCTCCTTGCGCAATTGTCAAACCAGGGTCTGCTTCGATAAAAATACCAGGAGGATTTCGCACCTGAACATTTACTGTGGCAGAACCAGGGCATCCATCCGTTTCACCTGTCACCGTATATTGTGTTGTTGCAAATGGAGTAACAATTGGATCTGGACAATCAGTACAACTTATTCCAGAATTTGGAGACCACTCTAATTCTTCAGCATCAGAGACTACCAATAATTGTACTTCTTCACCAGGACAAACTAAAGTGTCACCGAATGCTAGCACAATCGTTGGATCAATCACCTCAATTTCAATAGTGTTGGTTTCTGTACATCCATTATTGGTTGTAATTCGGGTATATGTTGTTGTTTCTAATGCTGTAATTACTAAATTGTAATCATCAAGTTCGGACTCTGCACCTAGTGGTGGTGACCACATGTGTTCAATATCAGGGAAATTAAATGGCTCGTAAGTAGGGGAGACCATTGTGATAATATCACCGATACAGTAAGTTGGATCAGGTACTGACATGATCGGCATATTAGGTAGCGAATCTACTTTCACTAAAATAGAGTCATTGACGGTGCAAGCTCCAATCGACATAGATGCAAAGTACCAGGTAGTCTCATCAGGAGTAACTGTCAGATTTAAATCCGTTGAACCATTAACTGTTGGATCGCTAGAAGACCAAGTGATATCATTGGTAGTCGTGGTAGCATTGATAGTTGCACTTTCACCTAGACAAATAAATGCAGTGTCTTGTGGATTGATATTGATCTCTGCTGGAATTACCTCCACATTTACGGTTCCTGTTTGTTCACAAAAACCATTTTGACTGGTTGCTACTACGGTATAGACAATGTCTTCTAATGGAATCGCATCTGGACCAGGAGCAGTTCCATCCGGTATTAAATCAGCATCCGGTGTCCATTGGTAAGTTGTTGTTGTAAAAGGAATATCATCAGCTAGCGTGAGTAATTCTCCTTGACATAATGTGGTATCTGTAGTTGTTAAATTTGGAAAATCAAATGGATCTACATTCACCAAAATTTCATCAGTAACAATACAATTTGCAATCTGTATGGAGGCAGTATATATCGCGTTGAAGTTTGGAGTTACAGTAACTATTTCATCCGTTGTACTACTTATTTCAAAATTAGGAGACCAAGTTAATCCTTGACCATTCACGTTATTGACGGCTTCTAAAATAACTTGCGTACCTTGACACACATCGGTTGCAGTTTGTGGAACAATCGTCACTTCTGGATCAATCAATTCCAAGAAAATAGAATCCACATCCGCACAATTTGCCACGTTTCCAGTCACTGTCACCCATTGGCTTTCTGTAATGGTAGCTACAGGTGCATTGCTACTCGGATCATCGAAAACAGAAACTGGTTCCCAGAAATAAAATTGAGCCCCTTCAACACTTAGTTCCAATCCTTGCTCTGCACATATGAAAACGGAATCAGCACCTGCATTGATTTCAACTTGAGGTGTATCATTCAAAGGAATATCAAGCATTGCAGCTTGTACGATACCACATCCGAAATCACTAGTCAAAGAGATAGTGATGTTTTCGACAATTTCAACTAATGCATCTGGAATCGCAGCAATTGGAAAAGAGAAGCTAGTTGCACCTGGTGAGAAAGTGATAGTCGGTGGTAAGTTTAAGGTGTAGTCAACTCCTTGAGTAGCACTTCCTGCTACTACGATATTATAAGTAATTGATTCTTCGATATCAGTGGTTAGTGCAATGATTAATTCGTCTTCACCAACTTGACATCCCTCAATCAGATAATCTAGTCCAGAACCAAAATTAGCTGTTATAGTCGGAACACCAGCTTTGATATCTGAGATAAAAACTGCGGAATCGAAAATTCCATCTGTTCTATCTGCAACCGCTAATTTCAAATGATACGTGTTACATGGTTCAGTTGCAACTCTAGCGGTCAAACTTTTTTTACCACCTGGAAAATCACCTGTCAGACCATCATAATTAACACTCAGACCATCGGTATTGTCGCGATAATATTCCCAATTATTTTGGTTATTTACTTGATTGATTTCTACCGGAATTGTGGTGTTAGGAATAATCGCAATATTTTCTTGATTTCCAATATTAGGGTCTCCGGTAATACCTGGTCCTGAAACTAGGAATCCAAAAATATCATTAAACCCAAAATCGGCTGGATCATTTGGATCTCCAACAAATTCAGGATACTCTTCAGACCCAAAAATATATTCGAAAGTTAATTCATTGGTATTGACAAATACGTCCAACTCAATAATACAAGCATCATTAGAGAGTGGTGCCATATCTGCTGGCCCTGGATAGGTAAGGGTAGACAAATAATCTAAATCGGCATCACCAGGTGTTCCAATTGCTGTAGAGGCGTTGTTAAGAAAATCGTTATTAGGACCTGGCGCACCTGTAACTAATCCAGAAGAAAGTATCAATCCTTTTTCTAATCCTAAATTGGAAGAGGCACCTGACTCAAAAGTACCAATTGAACCTTCTGCACAGATGATGGTATCTATGGTTACTTGCGTTAACGGAGAAGCAGTGGCTTCAATTATTTCTTGGTTGGTAATCGTCGGGTCGACCGTGATTGGTTCTGGTACCGAACAAGGTTCAACGGAGCATTCCCAAAAACCCATAAATCCTTCAAAATTCACTTGGCCATCAGAAATAAATTCAACGGTTAGGCATCCGCTCGTCGCGCAGGTCTGAAAGCAGGTACCACCACCTCCTATCGTACCCAAGGGGGGAGCACTAGTATTGTCTCCATCATAGAAATTAATGACATCAGTAATAATGGTAGTAGAAGGAACCGCTTCGGTATTGAAATATTCCATTGTGAAATTAATGCTGTTATTCAATCCTGAAGGACAAATTGTAAATACATTGTTTTCATTGGGACCATAATCGCCATCCGGACCACCCGAATCGAAAAGGATACCTTCACAAGCAGTAGAACCGCCATCATCAATATTATTTTCCACCATTATAGAATCGACACAAACTTGAAAAGCACCAGGTGGAATGGTTCCACTTGCGGAGTAGTTGTCTACCCTAATAAAATAAGAAACAGAGGGAGTCAACAAAGCTGCATCAAAAGAAACAGAGGTTTCACCCAATTCTGCGGATTCACAAAGTAGTTCTGCTAAGTTGTCTGTATCACAATTTCCACGGTAAAGTGCAACTTGCGGGTTTGTTAGTGCATTGGTACCACTTCCATCATCCACTCCTTCAATGGTAATAGTATAATCGATGATACTACCGTTCGCAGGAACGGTGAACATGAACCAGACATCCTGATTTACCGAATTCCAACAATCGGGGATATTATTAGTAGGGTCCGAGAAAAGCATCGATGGCGTCGCATTGACATTATTATAGATGCTGTCGGTACATGAAATACCCTCGCCGAGGTCAATAATACCTCCACAGTCGTCATTGATTGGTTGGGCGAATAACCCAAAAGCAGATAGAAGAAAAAAGAAGAATAGAATCTTTCTCATGATTTTCGCTTATTAGTAGCCTTGTGAATAATTGATAAAAATTAACAATATCTGCCAAAAATACACACTTTAAGCTAGTTTCAAAGGAAAAACAGTGACTAAATGGAGTTGATAATTAGGATGTTTAGATATTTCTGCTAGATTGATGATTACTGACATTTCTTTAGTTGCGCTTCTACTTCTTTTGGGGTAAAATAACCTAAGTTGTTGCCCCATGAGTTGCAGATGAAATTCAAGATATTGTGGATTTCTACGGCATTCAAATTAGTTGCTGCGGGCATTGGCATATGATAATCTTTTCCATTCACGACAATTGGATGCTTCATACCATTTTTGATGATGCAACTTAATTCCTCTCGATGCAACTGAAGATAATCCGCATTTGCGATAGGTGGGTAGAGATTTCTTAACCCTTCACCTTCATCTCCATGACAAGTTGCACAATTTTGATTGTATAAATTTTCTCCTTGTTTATTCGGACTGCTAATTGTGCAGGATATTGAAATCATGGTCATCAAGATGGATCCGACAAAAAGGAGGAGCGCAATGTTATTTTTCACGGAGTAATTTTTCAACATCTTTTATAAATCGGTCTACTTGTTCGCCATCTGTACCATCACAAAATGCTCGGATATGTTTATTCTTGTCGATTAATATCAGTCGTCCATCATGATCAAAACCACCTGGTGCATCCGGATCTTTTTGAGCGATATGAAAAAAGTCATTGGCGATGTCATAGATATGATCTTCATCTCCGGTAACAAAGTGCCAACGTGGTGTACCTACCCCTAATTTTTCAGCATATTCCTTTAGTTTGTAAACTTTATCCTTGCCCGCATCAATAGAAACGGATAGAAAACCTAATTCAGGTCGATTTTCGAAATGGTCAAAAACCCGAATCTCTTCTGCTTTGACTCTTGGACAAATCGTTGGACAAGTTGTGAAAAAGTAATCGACAATATAAGGTCGGTTTTCAAATAAGGCAGGTGAAATATTGACACTATCTTGATTGATGAAGTCGAATTGAGGTGCTGTATGATACACGGTGTCGCCATCAACAAACGCTCGTTCACCCAATATGGGTAAACGAGCGTTTTCGTCATAAGACTCGTTTGCTGAATCTACACAGCTAAAAAATGTAAAAATAGACGCGGCAAACAGTAAAAAACTATATTTCATTTTGAATAGTAAATTTGGTTCTAAAAGTAGAACAAATATACTACTCTAATGTTTGCAACAAAGCTTCTCCTTCTTCCATACTTTCAAAAACATCGTCTTTTATGGAAGTCATTTTTTCTTTTTCTGATTCAAAATACTCGATTGCTTCTTCATGAGGCAAATCTTCTGGTTTATCGAAGTTATTCATGAATTTATACAAAGAATCTTCTGCTTTTTTCAATTTACTAATCGTAGAAACAACTTCGCTGTTGGAACCGCCACCTTCAGAATAAGAATTTCCTCCTGACATTCTTGCCTCTTCTGCAAAAGGGCATTGGTAGCTTCCTTTAGAACTTGAAGAAGAAGCGGAGTAGCTACCTACTTCTTTGCCACCATATCCGCTACTTGAAGCACCTTTAAATGCAGCCAGATTTTTTTGCATCTTTTTTAATTCTGATAATTTGCCCATTGCCTCATCTTGCATTTCCATCACTTCATCAAATAATCCACTTTCCAATTCTTTTGCTCTAATTTCTTCCTCTGACATCCCATCGTACTTTGGATCTTTGGGATCAAAACTTCCTGCTAAATCATCAGCAAGTTGACCAGCTTTATCTTTTGCTTGATTAACGACTTCACTTGGTTTTTTGAAATTCTTTTCTTTTCCAAAAATATCCCAATCACATGAAGACAATGTGACTAGTAAGATCATTGTTGCAATTTGTAAAAATAGGTTCCTTCTCATGTTTAAAAATTATTTGTTGTTTATGTTTAATTAATTTTATCGTGATTTGCTTTTGCATCTCACTTGTAGGCCACCAATTTTGATGAATAACATTGTTGGAAAAAGCAATTGAAAAAAAATTCCAGTTGAATATTTGCCGAACAATTACAGCCTAAATTTTCTCATTTATTTCAAATAAATTGGTTCTAATAAGTTTTTGTCATCGAATTTGGGACGCACAATATATAATCGGCGATCTCCAAATTTTCATTGTCCAATTCGTTTAGGTTTTCTTGGTTGACGGTCGAAAGCGTAATCACTTTCTTTGAAGGGGAATTTTTCAATACATAAGATACGATTCCTTCATGATTATTACTATGATAAGTACCGTTAAAATGCAGAAAAAGGCTCTTTTTACCCATATTTTCAAGCAAAAAGTGAGCCATGGTAGCATCTTTAACTGCTTGAGCATGAGCGAAATTGGGGTTTGCTTCACTAGGATCACCGGACATTGAGAGCATATCAGCATAACATTGAAGGCTCAAATCCACTTTGATTGGCAGTGGAGCGATGAATTGTTTGGATGAATTATCGAGAGATTTTAAAGTCTTTAGGCCTTTTTTGAAAACAACAGAAGCATATCGACGCGGGATATTGGTTGCAATAAATTTCACTTCGAATTCTTTAGCAAAATTGATGAGTGGCTTGTAATCCGTTTTATAATTATTCCAAAGTCGGGCTTCCGATTCAAAATTGGATTCCGTAATAATTCCATCCAAATATTCTGATAAGATAATCTGGTTGTCGCTTTCAAACATTTCTGCACCCAAAATTAAGTCTTCTGTTCTCAGAACATACAAGTCATTTGTCAACTCAATTTGAAGCCAATGACAAATCGGATCATTGTGAATTTCACCAAAAAATACAATATCGGATTTACTCATTTCCAAAACCATATCTTTGTATAAAACAGGTTTCCCATTTTTATCAAACAATCTGTAGGCGGGTTTGTCTTGAGCAAAAGTAGTTAGGCTCAAGAAGATGAAGAGTAGGGTGGAGATCAAATATTTCATATGGTAAAAATAGTGTTTTTGGGTATATTTTGAGTTATACAGATTGTATTCTAAAATAGCAATTATTATATGGAGGAAAAATTTATTGAGATTAAGGCGAAAAACGTAAACATAGCTTTAGTTACCGCGCTGGCTTGCATTGCAAAAGTACATGACTTTATTTTCAACGCAGATATCGATAAATTTTTCTCATAGATAACCGCCATTTTGGGGTTCACTCTATATTATTGTAGCTGTGAACTTTAGTTGGGGAAAGTTGCCAGCACTATCGACTTGTACACTGTTAATGTAAACGCCAACTTTTAGTTGGCGGAGGTTGCCAAAAGAAGTTGGCAGTTACAGTAACGGTGTGCGGGTTATGAATTAGTAATCAATTTTCCCTCTCCAACTCTTCTTTTCACTATTGATGCGTTTCGCTTTCAGGCGCTTTTCTTGTTTTGCTCTTGAAATTTGAGTGGGTTTACGTTTTGTCTTTTCGACTAATGCATTTTTCAGCAATTCGATTAATTTCGCGATGGCAAAATGCTTGTTTCTCAATTGAGATCGAGTACTTTGACATACGACTTGAATTTCACCCTTGGCATTGATTTTATTTCCTAGTTGAAGTCTGATTCTTTCCTTTTGGTCATCTGTGAATACTGCAGAATTATTTAAATCAAAAATCACCTCAACTCTAGTTTCAACTTTATTGACATGCTGACCACCTTTGCCGCCTGATCGAGACATTCTGTATGAAAACTCTTTTTGTAATAATTCTTCTTTCATTTTTTTAAGCATTTCTTTCTCTATTCATCTTACAACTAATTTCACAAAATCGTTCCTTCATTAAACTTAAATTCACCATCTTTGTTTATCTAAAAATGATAATCCGTAGCAACCCCAAAGCAACTCGATATGGACTCAAAGAAAACAGTAATAGTTTGGTTTCGGCAAGATCTAAGAATTCATGATAATGAAGCACTTACGGATGCCATAAAGCATGGCGATACCATCATCCCCGTTTACATTTTTGATGATCGAATTTTTAAAGGAACAACTAGATTTGGATTTAATAAAACCGATAAGTTCCGAGCGAAATTCATCATTGAGAGCGTTCAAAATCTCAGAAAGAACCTGAAATCCGTTGGTAGTGATCTCATCGTGCGCATTGGGATTCCGGAAGACATCCTTTTCGATATCGCTCATACCTACAAATCAAGTTGGGTATTCTGCAATCGCGAGCGAACTTACGAAGAGGTAAAGGTGCAAGATGCATTGGAGAAAAAACTCTGGTCGATCGGACAGGAAATGCGCTACTCTAGAGGTAAAATGCTGTATTATACACAAGATTTACCTTTTCCCATTACGCATATGATGGATACTTTTACACAATTTAGAAAAGAAGTGGAAAAAGTGGTTCATGTCAGAAATCCATTACCTACTGTTGATTTTAATAACAAAACATTTCCAGAAGCAATTGATACAGGTAAGATACCATCTCTAAAAGATTTAGGGCATGATAATTTTGTGCAGGATAAAAGAACGGCATTCCCATATGAGGGTGGAGAAGATGCTGCACTCAAGCGACTTCAATATTATTTGTGGGAAACGAAAGCGATTTCAACGTATAAAAAAACACGAAATGGGTTGATAGGAGATCTATTCTCTTCTAAATTCTCTCCATGGTTGGCACAAGGTTGTATCTCACCTAAAACAATTTATCATGAAATAAAAAAATATGAAACCCAACATGGTGCAAACGAGTCCACTTATTGGTTGTTTTTCGAACTGATGTGGCGAGATTTTTTCCGTTTGATTGGGAAAAAATATGACAAAGCTATTTTCTTGAAAGGAGGGATCAAAAACAAAGTAAATCCTAATTTAGAAAATGACCGAAAATTACTCAATTTATGGATTGATGGGAGAACTGGAATTCCATTTATTGATGCGAATATGATTGAATTAAAGTTGACAGGTTTCATGTCCAATCGCGGTCGACAAAATGTTGCCAGTTTTTTAATCAATGATTTACATGTCAATTGGCAAATGGGAGCGTCTTATTTTGAATCCATGTTGATTGATTATGATCCTTGCAGTAATTGGTGTAATTGGAATTATATAGCAGGAGTAGGATGTGACCCCAAAGCCAATCGATACTTCAATATTATGACCCAAGCTAAAAAATATGACCATAATGGTGAATATGTAAAATATTGGCTTCCAGCACTTATTGAGGTTCCATGTAATGTGATCCATCGTCCACATGTGATGAGTACGGAGGAGCAAGAATTGGCCGGTGTGCGGATTGGGTATGATTATCCAAGGGCTATGGTGAATTTGGGGTAGGGAAATGGAATGTCAAATTTCGAACCTTGAAGAAATTGAATATCGAATATCGAACAAGCCTGTCTGACTGCCTTCAGAGCAGACAGGGAATAACGTATTTCGAAGTGTAGGACGCTGATCAAAGCGTATGAACTCATGTGCTCCTCGCGGGCCAATGTCGTGGAAGTAGGCTTCATATTGTTACAATTTATTCTGAATTATGCAATATACGCTTGTCATTCTGAGCATAGGCTTCGTACTCGTCTAGATTAGACAATTTTCAATTGGTATGAAGTCGAAGAATCAAGCGTACTTGGATTTTACTATTTCGACCGTGCTTTGAGTAATTGATATTGAGCTAGTGGAGAAATCTATTTACTCGTCGAATCAATTTTACACTAAAATCTATGCTCAGACTTCTTAGATTTCTCCGCAGGTCACTCACTTAGGTCAATACACGTTCGAAATTTAAAATCCGAGCAACCTCTTGATTCTTCGATTCCATAATTGTTTAATCTGGACGAGTATAGCGCCTATACTCAGAATGACAAGAGGTTAATTTAAAATTGTTCTGATAAAAATTGTATTACTCTAAATTTTAACTGTCGAAAATCCCTATTTCCATGATATTGCCTCGCGGGCTCCACTTCGACATTCAATATTCTGCGGTTCGATATTCGATATTCCTTAATTTCCTCTGATCAAATCAAAATCTCCTGACAATACTTTTCCGATATTTCCAGTCTGCCACTTGTGGATTAAATCTTTGACCTGTTTAGTATCCATATTGAATTTTCTGACATCTATATTCTTCACTACTTTTTCAAACTTACTAGTGATCATATCCATATTCATTGCTTCAGGATCTTCTTCAAAATTTAATGGAGAGATGGAAACATAGATTTTATGTCTGGATACGATTCTGTTTTTAGTATTTCTAATTTCAAAAGTATGGATACCGACCTCAGTTTTTAAAATATTGTAAGCCCCAAAACCAGTTATTGTAAACAAAGTGTTGTGTTCTCCGTTCTCATGTGTGTCACTTACTTTTTTGAGACCCATTTTTCTTTTTTGGACCCACTTTAGATACATTGCTTTAATTTTCTCCGCATACGCTTGATCTTCCGATTGATAAGAAATATTTAAGAATAAATCTTGTGCCTCTTCATTGAGGAAGGAACGGAGCGACAGTTGAAGCAAATGGATTTTTTGTGCTAATTTTTTGATCAGAGAAGGCTCATAAACCAAACGTTCTTTTTCAGGATCTTCCAATCTTTCGAATAACTTATTGGATGTTTCAAAAGCACTTTGGAAACGGTCAAAGTATTCGATTTTGGACAACACTTCTTTTTTATTCTCGCTGGTCCAAAAATCATTGGCATACATTAAATCCATCAAATCCTCTTTCTTATCTTGAATTTTACTGGATTCGACCGCTTGATTCAGTACGTCTAATTCTCGTTTGATACATTTGAATTCAGCTAAATTTCCGACACAATCCATCATAATTTTTGGGAGTGTCAGTGTCTCCGATTTTTGAGCATGGGTATGCAAAACTTTTTGTTGTTCTTCCCACGTAACATTTGGATGATCAGGATCAATAAAAGTAACTTTTAATCTATCTCCCTTTCGATTCACCATCAGGAATTGATCTCCATGTGGAAAATTGTGATTGACAATCGTCAAGGCTAGTGGAGCCAATAAATAATGTTCAATTGCTCTTTTCAAGGGTCTTGCCCCTAAATTTAAAGTATATCCTTTTTCCAATAAAAATTCGATAGCGGAATCATCCATGTCCAAATCCCACTTTTTATTTCGGAGGCCACGTCGTTGTAAGATATTCCTCAATTCAATATCCAAAATTTTACGAAGCGCAGAATGATTTAGCGGATTAAAAACAACAATATTGTCAATTCTATTAATGAATTCTGGTCTAAAAATTTCATGCACAGCATCCATTACATTTTCTTCGGAATCCTCATCCATCGAAATGTATTCATTATTGAAACCTAATGCTTTTCTCTTTTTGTGGAATGCTGGCAATGCTGCACCGACATTTGAAGTCATGATAATAATGGTCTGACGAAAATCAACAACCGATCCTTGACTATCTGATAAACGGCCATCGTCAAATACTTGTAAAAACAAATCCCAGACTCGATGATGTGCTTTTTCAAATTCATCTAACAATATAACTGAGAATGGATTTTGACGGACCTGACTCACCAAGGAAGTCCCTTCGCTAGTCGTGGTGTAATCTCCAAATATTTTTCCATAAGAGTCTGCCGTTTGATACTCACTCATATCCAAACGTATCATACGATCTGAGGAGCTGAATAAATACTTGGCCAATCTTTTCGTAATTTCTGTTTTACCCGTACCGGTTGGGCCCACAAATAAAAACACCCCAAAAGGTTTTCCTGGATCTGTCAATCCTGCTTTGATCATCGCAATTCTTTCGACCAAAACATTGACGGCTTCCTCTTGTCCGACCACTGCCGAATTGAAAAAGTGTTTGACTTCATCAAGGTCCAGTTTTTCTTTATCATTTAAAATAGAAATCGGCAATCCAGTCAATGATGAAAGCGCATTATAAAAAGAGTCAAGTGAAATGGGATCCTTTGATCGTTTGAATTTGTTCTTCGTATATTTCAACAAATCAATCAGACTTCCCGGGTTTTGACGATAGGAAAGATATTGTTGGGCAATGAAGTAAATTTCATCAATAATAGGGTCATCGACTTTCGCCCATTTCTCTTTCTCAAGATCATTAGCAATCCAATCTTTTGCCAAGTTGGTGGTAAATTCTTTGGTGGAAGCCTTGATACGGATAATCTCAAAAACGGATTGTACTTGAGGCATCACAGCAATCAATTTTTCAAGATCGGATTCTGTGATTTCGCCGATCATTTTAAATTCTCCTCGTTCTAATATCGGTAATATCTGGTGCAAAACACCTGAAGGATTGGTGTCGTGCCTTCCTGCATGATAGAGTTCATGAAATTGAGGCGCAATCCAAATTGAACCTTCTTCGATTAATCTTACCAACAATTTATTTACGGCATTGTCGAGATCACCTATGTATCTATTTCCTGCTTTTAAATTGCTGGCAGTTACAGTAATAGATTCGAAGAATTTCGTATGAAAATATTCGGCAACCAGGTTGATTAATGTACTTTTTCCAACACCACTTTCACCAACCAGTAATACAGGTTTTGGAGGTTCGCTATCCAGATGGGTGCAAAGATCGATTAAGATTTCGGTGATGACATCATTTCTGACCAGGTTGTCAGGTAGACTGTCTCTTGTCCATGTGATTCCTATGTTAGACATGTGGCGGTTTTTTGTAAGTTATTAGATTACTGAGTGCGTTTTTTTGTAGCCCATCCTAGTATTTCCCCCGAGATCTTGGGGTCAACGTTCAATCCCGAATTCTCGGGATTGATACAGGTATGGGTTACAATACGGTATCCCATTGTAACCATACCTTCCCATTGTAACCATACCTTTATGTGAGTAATCGATTACACTGCACTATCATCAATAACTCACCAGTTCGATCTCACTCAAATCAAATTTTTCGGCGACCCATTCTTCCAATTTTTTCTTATCGGTTGTTGTGGGTTTTCTGCTCCATTTCACCAAGAGGGTAGGGATTCGTTTGGTACCACTTTTAAAGTCACTTGAGACTGACTTGGCAAAACCAATTTTCTTCAAATTTGGGAATAATATTTTTGCTTCTTTTCCCAATTTGTAGATTGGAATGGTGTCTGTTTGTATACTATCCAGTCTCATCTGAAGTAATTCAATCTGTTGATCCTTAAGGTCTTGTGCAGTTTGAGCATTGTCTATTTTTTGTTGAAAACCTTGATTTACTTCCGCCACTTGAGCTTCCAGCCTGATAATTTTATCTAAATCAATTTCAGATGTAGGAATAATGTTAAGTTTAACATTTTTAATGCCAGCTTCTTCTAGTTTTACTTGATAGTATTCTGGTTTTTCGTTTTGAGCAGTACTCCCATATACTTTTAAAATCAGTTGTTTACCATCATTTTTATTGAGCATGGTATAAGTATCCAATCGATCACCAAACTGTGTTGTTACAAAAGTTTTTATTTTTTGGTTTTCGGTATTTTCAGTCAATACCTGATACAAGATATACATACTTGGAAGGATCATCAGCAACGATATGATTCCAATGATATTTCTGTTACGACGACTTTCGAGCAAATCATTATGTTTCATTCTTGGAAAATCGAGGTATCGCACAATGACCAAAGTTGCTAATGCTACGAATGTTGCATTCAGGAAAAAGAGATAAAATGAATTAGCTAAAAATACCCAATTCGCATTGGCAATACCATAGCCAGTGACGCAAAGTGGAGGCATCAGAGCTGTTGCGATGGCGACACCTGGTATTGCATTGGACTGGTCTTTTCGTGATCCAGATATAATTCCTGCAATTCCGCCAAAAGTTGCAACTAGTACATCCAATAATGTCGGTTTTGTTCTTGCTAAAATTTCATTGGTCACTTCGCCGAAAGGGGTGATTAAGAAGTATAAGGTGCTTGTCACTAATGCAATTCCGATGGCAATCCCAAATGACTTTAATGAGCTAACAATCGTTTTTTGGTCATTGATCCCAACTCCCAATCCGACTCCCAAAATTGGAGACATTAGTGGGGAGATTAACATCCCACCGATGATGACTGCTGGTGAATTCAAATCTAAACCCAATGAAGCAATCATAATCGAGCACATCAATAGCCAGGCATTAGCGCCCACCATTCGTCTATTGTTCTTGATATTGACGATAGTTCCCTCACGATCCAGACCACCTTTCAGGTCAACTAGCTCGTGAAAAAATTTGCGCACTTTATCACTAAATTCAGAATTTGATGAATTTCCGTCCTTATTGGTGTTAGCTTTTAAATTTGCCATTTTATTAAAAAGTATCGGATTAGTGTATACCTTGTTGAGAAGTATTGAATTTACCATCAGCCATCGTCAGACATCGATCACTCATTTTTGCTAATTCATCATTGTGTGTAACGATTACGAAAGTTTGATTGAAATCATCTCTGAGGGAAAACAGCAGATTGTGCAATTCAATTGAAGTTGCTGAATCTAAATTGCCAGAAGGTTCGTCCGCAAACACAATGCCTGGATTATTGATCAATGCTCTTGCGACGGCAACACGTTGTTGCTCTCCGCCAGAAAGTTGAGTAGGTTTATGCGTCAAACGATCTTTTAGGCCTAGATAATCTAATAATTCTTTCGCTTTTTTTTCTACCTCTTCTTGATTTCTTTTTTGTATGAAGGCTGGAATACATACATTTTCAACAGCTGAAAATTCAGGCAATAGATGATGAAATTGAAAGATAAACCCAATGTTTTTATTTCTAAAAACAGCCATCTCTTTTTCACTAAGTCCTGATGTTTTTGTGTTATTGATGACCAATTCACCTTTATCGGGATTGTCCAACGTTCCCAATATATGCAGTAAAGTACTTTTGCCGGCACCTGATTTGCCCACAATACTGACAATTTCACCTTGTTTAATTTCGATATTAACCCCATTAAGCACCTTTAAAGTGCCATAAGATTTATGAATATCAGTGGCTTTGAGCATTTTATTGGTTTGTTAGAATTGCGAATATCTTATAAAAATTCCATATAAAAGAATCGCATTGGCTTGTATTGACCCTATGATTTGAGATTGTAAAGCAAACTTTACCCGTTTTTGGTTAATTCGATAGCGAATTGAATAATAATTCGCATTAAATTACAATCTGCTGACAGACCAATCAATAACATAGTAGTAATTTTAAATAATGAAATTAATTACCATTAAGCTTAACAGCATTTTAAATAAACGAAACGTTACTTAAATACCGCATTATGAAAGTTATCTCGACTGAGGAAGTCAAAGGATTTGTAGCTGGAGATAAAACACAGATCAAAGAACTATTACATCCAGAAAAAAATAAGGTTCCAATTAACTACAGTCTCGCGCATGCTACTGTTGCGCCTGGCGAAGCTTCAGTCCCCCATATTTTGAAATATTCTGAAGTGTATTATATATTGAGTGGAACGGGTAATGTACATGTAGATGATGAAGAGAAGATCCTAAAAAAAGGTGATTTAGTCCATATTCCACCAAATGCGAATCAATGGATCGAGAATGTAGGATTGGATGATTTGGCCTTTATTTGTATTGTTTCTCCACCATGGAATCCTGACTGTGAAATAATTTTATAGGTGAATTTCTAAAAAGAACCATTTAACTTTTTGGAATCAATTGGAAAAAACTATTTTTGTTTTGAGAGAGATTCAGATGAATCTATTTACGATCCTATTTCTACTTAAATAAATCAGCTTATAAGGAAAGATCTCTACAGAACACGAGCCATTTGAATACAAAAGATCTTTATGAAAATACTGCAGCTTTGCAAAAAGTTTCCCTTTCCCTTAAAGGATGGCGAATCAATTGCAATCACAAATTTAAGTAGTGCCTTATCTAAATTGGGATGCGAGATGACTTTACTCGCTATGAATACCTCGAAACATTATTTCGACGGGACTGTTTTCCCAACTCCTTTACAACATTACAAGGCGATTCACAACGTAGATATCGATAATCGCATCAATATCACGGACGCATTCATGAATTTATTTTCAGATGAGTCTTATCACATCTCTCGTTTTATTTCTAAAGAATTTGAAAGTAAACTGATTCAATTGTTGCAGTCCAACTCGTATGATATTGTGCAATTGGAGACACTTTATTTGGCTCCTTATATAGATACAATTAGAAAATACAGCAAGGCTAAAATAGCGATGCGGGCACACAATGTTGAGCATGAAATATGGGAAAGAATTACTCAAAACACCAATTCTGCTCCACGTAAATGGTATTTAAATCATCTCACAAAAAAACTGAAAAAATACGAACAAGCTCAACTTAATAAATACGATCTATTAATACCAATCACCGCAAGAGACCTGGATATTTTCAAATCATTTGGTTTTAAGAAGCAATCTATTGTTTCCCCAATTGGTCTGGACGGATCAGCGTATCACGAAAACAATAAAAGTTTCAAGCGCGACATCTCTTTATCTTTTATTGGCTCTTTAGATTGGAAGCCAAATATTGAAGGACTAGAATGGTTCCTTAAAAATGTATGGGATAAATTACATCAAGATAATCCAACATTGCAGTTACATGTCGCTGGTCGTAATACCCCTGACTGGTTGCTGAATAAAAAGATTCCTAATGTCATAATGCATGGGGAAATAGAGGATGCCTCTGAATTTATCAATAAGCATTCTGTCATGATTGTACCTTTGCTTTCAGGTAGTGGAATGCGCGCTAAGATTCTGGAGGGAATGGCGCTGGGTAAAGTTGTTTTGACCACCAGTTTAGGATTGGAAGGCATTGATGCGCAACACCTAAAAAATGTGTTGGTAGCAGATACACCTGCCGAATTTTCAAAGTGCTTGAATTGGGCATATAATCAAAATGGACAATTGCAGACTTTGGGAGCCAATGCACAGAAGTTTGTAAATACTGAATATGATAATCTAAGCATTGGAGAAAATTTGTTAAATGCTTATCAATCTTTTTATCCTACTGCTAGTCGTAAAAAGGTTCGGGGGATTATTTAGATTAATTATTCACCGACTAGTAAATTTTTCGTTGATTTTGGTGCCTGCCTGTCCGACAAAGATACCGATTGGAAAGAGGTCTTTACCAATTTCGGAAAATCTTTAAACCTTCTCCTAGGAAAACAGAATTTTCATTTTACCTGGATCAATGGCACAACCTTCGCCGAACGTGATGTGAAAGGTCAAATGTAAGAGCGTTAATTTTAAGGCAAGGATAATCAAATATGAGATCCTACTATTGCTGCAAATAACCTGTTGTAAAACATGAAAATGGATTTTGAAGCGGGAGGGTGATTCTATATGTTTGAGGGACGAGTTTATACAAATAATACTCTATAATTGGGGATATCTATGAGAAAATTTTACTGATCTCTGCGTTGGAAAGCC
>CALFWW010000125.1 GCA_937928575.1 uncultured Saprospiraceae bacterium
AAAATTGTTTTAAATCCTGACGTTGTCATTACACACTACGAATCCAAAAGTAGAGGATCGAATATGGATCCAGCAAATGCAAAGCGAGAACATAATGAAATCAAATTTTTCTTTAGTAAATGGAAGAAAAAACTAAAAAAAGGAGATCCATATGTTCCTGATTATTGGACAATCTTTAAGTCTAAAATGTGTTTACGAAAGCTATAATACAACACAAAAAAAACGGTTACTCAAACAATGAGTAGCCGTTTTTTATCTTCTTACTGAAATATATTAAGCATCCTTAATCTCATCCGCAACATCTCCCGCTTTATCTAACAAGTCTTTTCCTTTGTCCAGAATACCTCCGGCACCATCTTTCACGATGTCGCCAGCACCTTCTGCTAAATCACCAGCTTTATCAACTATAGATCCGGCAGCATCTTTTAGTCCTCCAACTAAACCCGAAGCACCACCTAACAATCCGCCGCCAGCATTTTTGACACCGTCGACAAGACCCGAAGCTCCGTCTTTTACGCCATCCACTAAACCAGAAGCACCATCCATTAAGCCGCCACCTACATTTTTAGCACCGTCAACTAATCCACTTCCAGCGTCTGTGACACCATCGACCACTTTACCACCCATGTCTTTAGCACCATCGACCACACTACCTGCGCCATCGACCACTTTACCGCCCACGTTTTTAGCACCATCGACGACAGCACCGGCACCATCTTTGACCAAATTACCAGCACCAGCTAATGCATCTCCAGCTCCTTCCACCACTTTACCACCGACATTTTTAGCACCGTCTACAACAGAACCTGCACCGTCTACTACTGCACCACCTACACTTTTAGCTCCGTCTACTAAACCACCAGCTCCATCTTTAGCAAGATCAGCTGCACCTTCGACTACGCTTCCGGCAGCATCTTTTGCACTACCAAATAGCTTTTTAAAAAATTCTAACATGATTTGTTTGTTTTTTTATTTTGAAATAAGTCAATAACTATTCAAAAATAATAAAAAAATCTTCATTTAAAGCTGAAAACCAAAGACTTAACGGTCATTTGTACTTCAAACAAAATTATTATTTTCATTTTAAGAGACGTGTATTTGTTGGTAGGTCACTATTTGGAGAAGTTAGGAGATTTAGATTTTTAGCTATTTAGACCACTTCAGCGTTCAATAATAATTACAATTTTATTCAACTTACCACTTAAATATAATGAATTGGGCATTTGCAACCAGTTTTGAAGTGTCTAAAAATCTAAATGTCCAAACAACCAAAAATCAATTACCAAGCGGTCTGAAAGTGCCAACGGCACGGTCTTCCCTAAACCCGCATCAAATTCCGCTCACTAGAAAACCAGCGTACACAAAGCAGTACTCCTAACAACGCAAATGCAATCAATGAAATAAACACAATGGCTAACAATCCATAATCAATCGTGCCCGCTACAATCTCTTTTGTCGCCAACGCAACGTTCAATACCGGAATACAAGCAGTCAGCAAATTGAGTTCAATATTTCCAATTGCACTGATGAACAATGGTATCATGGCCACAAACAAAAATGGGTTAATCAATGATTGAGCTTCTTTAAAACTTTTAGCATAAATCGAAGTAGGAATCAAAACCCCGGCAAAAAAAGTGGATAGTGGAATCAGCATCAATCCAATCAGGGAAAGTGTTTTTAATGTTAGAAATTGATCGACCATAGTACTAACAAAGCCAGGTAAGCTTGTATTGAGTTTTAAAACAATATAAAATCCAGCCAATGTCAACATCCCAGATACTACGCCCGCAATGATCACCACCAACATTTTTCCAAACAGAATTTGTAATCGACCAACAGGAACCGTTAAAATGGTTTCCATCGTACCTCGTTCTTTTTCACCTGTAAATAAATCGATCGCCGGATACATCGCACCCATCAATGCAAATATCACAAAGAAGTAGGGGAGGAATCCACCAGCTGCTTTGCCGATTGATTCTTTCATGGAGTACACATTTCGGGATTTTGTTTCAATGGGTTGTATGAAGGCAGTAGTAATTCCAACAGAATCTAGCCGTTCTTCTAAGATGTCAGTATTTAAACGTTGTAGGGTGGACTCCAGACGAGCATAAATTAAGGTGTCTTGAACACTTTTGTGGTAGATCGTAGTAAGACCCGTTGCTCCTTTGGAAATCTGTTGGTCAAAATCTTCTGCAATCTCCAAAGCCAAATCGAAGGTGTTCGCTTTCACCAATAATTGGGTCTTGTCAATATCTTCTACTTTTTCAATCACAAGATCACGTCTTCTTTGGAGTCGTTTCATTAATTCCTGACCATTCCCATTGTCTTTGACGGCAATTTTCAAATTCTTTTCCATCGACTCAGTATTTTCTTTCATCATGAAGACACTTCCCATCGACAATAACAATGGAATGAAAATCGTCGGTACAACAATCATGATCAATAAGGTGCGACGATCCCGTAAAGAATCCAACATCTCTTTTTTGAAAATGGTCCAGATTGTATTCATAAGAAATTGCGGTATTTTTTAAGACAATGTAAAATAGGGAAAATCAATTGATGAGGTACATGATGCAATTAGACAATAAAAAAAACGCTACCATAATTAATGATAACGTTTCTTTGTAGCGAGAGAGAGACTTGAACTCTCGACCTCAGCATTATGAATGCTGCGCTCTAACCAGCTGAGCTACCTCGCCATGCGGTGGAGAAGCTGCCTGTCCCGATAAATTTCGGGAAGCTACCTCGCCAATTTGAGTGCGCAAATATAGTGGTTTTTCTAAGTTTTGAAAAGGTCTGTTGAAAAATAATAGTGCTTAAAATTTATAAAGCGAGAATTGTACTTAAAAATGATAAATTATCTATCCTTTGAATCCTGAAGGCCTGTCTGTCTATAAGTAAACAGAGATGATATAAGCCCACACAAAGGAATCAACCTTAGACATCACTCCATCCGATTCAACCCACTCTTAGCTTGCTGATGCAACCCACTTCGATACTCATCAGGTCTCATTGACAAACATAGTTTGTAAGCTCTTTTAGCTTGATCTTTTTTCTTTAAAGATTCATAAATTAAGCCTTGTTGCAAAGCGGCATTGCAGGCAAAATAATACCCATCAGAATGGCCTTTGTCAATCGTGTCTTGATAAAAATTGAGTGCCTCTTGATACTGTTTTCTTTTATGACAAATTCTCCCTAGTCGATAATTCAATTCTAATTGATGTCTTTTTTCTGAAAAATAGGTAGGAGAGAAAGCATTGAGCAAATCAAAAGCACGCTCATAATATCCTCCATCAAATAGTATTCTTGCTCTCAATAAAATCGGATCCGGAATCACTTTGTTTTTTGCTTCCTTTCTTGCGTTTTTATCTCCACCAATGACTGCAGCTCCTTCTGTCAAGCATTTTTGAATATAAAATTCATAACCCGCTTTATCGTCATTGAGTAATTCATGCCACGCCAATTTTTGATAAGCTTCTTTGATGTAGTTGATGCCTTGAAATTTATCCAAATATTTTTTGAAATAAAAAGGGGCATCCTCATCCGTACGTGATAGTTTGGCCAGTCCTAATAAGTAATCCAGGTAATGGAATTTAAAAAATTGCGACCCCATCGGTCTGGCTGTTAATAGATCGATAGCTTCATCATTGCGACCGGTATGCATGGCGACATTGGCTAAAACAAAACAAGCAAGTGGATTGGTGGATGCGTCGAGTTTTCCTGATCGAATAATTTGCCAAGCTTCTTCTTGCTGATTGTTGAGGTGGAGTAGGAGAAAGGAATACATGACCAAAGCTTCTTCTTCAAAAATGAAGTCGTTGTTTTGAGCATGCTGTAATACCATCTCGATTTCGTCTTTACCTTGTTGGATCGAGCCGCTCATGCCACTTAGTAATTTGACACCCCATTGATAATTGTCAGGAACTGTTCCGATAATCGCATGTAAGATGCCGAGGCTTTTTTTGTTGGCAATAAAATCTGGAAACTTCTTCTCATTTTTATTCAACAATTTGTACGCACTTTTGACTTCATTGAATGCGTTGAAATATTGCTCAAATTTCAATCTCGCCAATGCCCATTGCAAATTGATTTCTGCCTGACAATAGTAGTAGTAGGGTGAACTAGTGTCTCCTCGTTTTATTTTTTGCAATCGAACCTCTTTATTTCTCTCCAATCTTTTGAATGCAACAATATCTTCGCTGATAAATACGGTGAAGAAGTCGATATAATTTTCGATGAAATAAGGAATCAGATTGTCAGGATCGGCTTGTTTTAAAAGCGCTATCTTTTCTTTTGCCGTTTCAAATTGTAGGGATAAAACCAAATCATACGCTTCCTCAGCTTCGGGGCTGAAATCAAAGTTTTGTTGACTGATACACATGGATGGCATCAAGAACAAAAGCAGAAACATAAACTTTGAAATTCCTGAGAATGGATTCATTGTCTTTATTAACGTATGAAATAAAAAGACGTTTTACAAAAGGCAAAAAAAAATTACCTTAGAATGAGATCCTAAGGTAATTTATTATTTCGAAAAGTGTATTTATTCTTTTTCAGCTACTTCATGCTCTTCTGGCGTTCCTACTTTAAGGATGTGATCATCCACTAATACACGTCCACAGTGTTCGCAAACGATAATCTTTTTTCTCAATCCGATTTCCAATTGTACTTGTGGTGGTATTTTGTTGAAGCAACCTCCGCATGCATTTCTTGCAACGTTTACTACTGCTAGACCGTTTCTGTAATTCTCACGAACTTTCTCGTAAGCTAACAATAAGCGTTCTTCGACATGCTTCTTTTCTTTAGTTGATTTTTTGATCAATTTTTGTTCAGACTTTTCAGTCTTTTCGATGATCGCTTCTAGCTCGACTTTCTTTTCAGCCAATTGCGTGTTTTTATCATCGATGGTTTCTTTGGTCATGTTCAGCGTTTCCCGTTTGTTCTTGCTGATGTCCATATTTTCAGAAATCTTCTTTTTGAATAATTGAATATCCAATTTCTGTAATTCCAGCTCTTTAGATAATGCATCGAATTCACGATTGTTTTTCACATCATCCATTTGCTTTTCGTACTTCTCAATCAATAATTCGGCCTCCTTGATTTTTGAATTGTATTTCAAAACTTGTGCATCGAATTCATCTACACTATCTGCCAATTTTTTTAGTCTAGTTTCCAGACCAGCTATTTCATCTTCTAGATCCCTAACTTCCATAGGAAGTTCTCCCTTAAGGATTGAGATTTGGTCTATTTCTGAGTCGATCAGTTGAATTTCATAGAGCTGCTTTAATTTTTCAGCTACGGATAATTCACTTGCTACTACTTTTGCCATAATTTATTTTTTAAGATAATATTATCGTTAAATAGATTAATAGGTATTTACCGTTTAACCACTATCAGATAGTACACCGTTTGGTCAATCAAAAGGTGTAGGTAATTGGATTGGTATTTACACCCGTTTTTCGGACTGCAAAATTACGAAATTTCTTTGATATAATGTCGTATAATAGGTCAATCGTAAAACGTTCGCTTTCATAATGACCAATATCAGCGATCACTATTTGGTCGTTTGCATCGAAAAACTCATGATATTTAAAGTCTGCGGTGATAAAAATGTCTGCTTTTTGGGCAATTGCAGGTTTTAGCAGAAAGCTTCCCGAACCACCACATACTGCAACCGTTGTAATTCTTTTGCTTGGGAGTTTGGTGTGGCGAATGACATTCAATTTCATTTTTTCCTTTAGATAAAGCAGAAAATCATTTGGAAAATATTCCGTTCTCATTTCACCAATCAATCCCGAACCAACAATTTCATTTTGATTTTCAAGACTGACAATTTCATGAACTGCTTCATCACTTGGATGGGTATTTTTTAAGGCTTTGATGATTGCGCTTTCTTTATCGGCCGCAAAAGCTACTTCCAATTTTAGTTCTCCATCAGAAGAACCATTTTGGGTAGAATAACCCAACGATGAATAACTCAACAAACCATTGTAACCAATTTCACCTGCACCTGCTTTAAACAACGCTTTTCTTATTTTTTCGGAATGGGTAACCGGTGTCGTTGTGATTAATTTTTTCAAACCTTTTTTAGGAACCAAAATGCGTGTGTCCATGAGTTCCAACTTCTTACCAATCATTTGATTGACCCCATTGTAAAGCATGTTGTCAAGATTGGTGTGAATGGCATAAATGGCGATATCATTTTTTATCGCTTTGATGATGGTTTTTTCGATATAGTTTTTTCCAGTAATTCTTTTTAGGCCCGAAAAAATAATGGGATGATGCGCGATTACTACATTGCATTTTGTTTTGATGGCTTCATCGATGACCCGTTCGATTGAATCCAGACAAATCAAGACTCCTTTTATCTGTTGGTTTGGATCTCCTACGATCAAACCAGAGTTATCGTAGCTCTCCTGATATTGTGGAGGCGCTACTGATTCAAGAAAGCTGATGAGTTTATTTAATTGCATGTAAATTGGCTGATTCTAAATAAGGCAACCTAAATTAATCCTTTTGTATTAATAAATCAATTAATATGAAGTGGAAATGGAATTAGTCAATTTGATTGGTGATTTTTTCGACAAGCATTGTGGTTGAATGTCCGTCGACGAATGGCAAACTTCGTACTTCCCCTCCATTTTGCAATACCAATTCTGAACCGACAATTTGATCTGGTTTCCAATCTCCTCCTTTCACCAAAAAGTCTGGTAATATCTTTTCGATTAGTTTGATTGGTGTGTCTTCTTCAAATGCAATGACTGCATCGACAGATTCTAAACTCGCCAAGATAAATTGACGATTTTCCAGATTTTTAATGGGGCGTTGTTCGCCTTTCAATCGCTTGACAGAGGCATCAGCATTTAAACCAATAATAAGTTTGTCGCCTAGTTCTGCTGCGGTTGCTAAATAGCTAACATGTCCTTTGTGCAAGAGATCAAAACAGCCGTTGGTGAACACAATTTTGTATCCTTGTGCACGCCAATTGGCAATGCGGATTTTCAAGGTTTCAGGCGCTAGAATTTTAGCGTTTATTTTTTGAATTATATTTTTAGACATTGACAGTTTCTAGTTCTTTAGTAATCGGTTTGTAATCTTTATTAATGATTGGCAAAAGCAATAAAGCCGCTAATCCAAGCAATACATTACATCCTAAAACTAATGAAAAGAAATTGATATTTGCATAAGATAAGGCATCATCGGAACTGATTCCATACATGGTCAGGCAAGCAATCACCAAAAAATGATAGGTTCCTAATCCTCCAGGAGATGGTATCACAATTCCAAATGCACCAAAAACAAAAACCATTAATCCGACGACAGGACCTAAGTGAGCGGTCGGTTCAAAAGCAAAAAAGCACAAATAAGCCATCAAGAAATAACAAACCCAAATGACGATCGTGTGAAAAACAAACGAGGCTGGACTTTTAAGTTGTCCCACACTTTTAATCCCGTCCGCAAATCCTGAGAAAATTCCAGTTATTTTTTTTCCGATTCCCGAATTTAGTAAAGCTTTTCGGAATAACAGGACAGCCAAAATTGAAAGTATTCCTACAGCTCCAAGGATCATTAATAAAGTGGTTTTCCCTTGAAAGAAGCTCTTGAGGTAAGGGCCTACGAATTCATACATGGTGTCATATTCCAAGATCAAAGCCAATCCAATAACAATCAATAGGCATATGACATCCATCACTCGGTCAACGACGATGGTGCCAAGTACTTTATCCATTTTTATGTTTTCATATTTCGCAAAAGTGCCAGCTCGTATCACTTCCCCAATTCTGGGAAAACCCAAGTTGGCGAAATAACCCAACATAATTGTTAGAAATGCATTGATGGTTTTTGGGAAAATTTTCATTGGATGAAAAAGCATGTTCCATCGCAATGCCCGTGAAATATTGCTTATCGTAAAAACTAACATGATCGTTACAATCCAAAAGTAATTGACGGATGCAAAGTCATTGATTAGTTTCTGTGGAAGACTGCATTCACTCAAAGGCACGCCATCAAGAACACATTGCTCATGAAATGCGGCATTTTCTTTCTGATAAACGAGATATAAAATCCCAAATCCGATTCCGAAAAAGAGAATCAGCTTAATAAGGTTTAGGAGGACTTTCTTCAAAAAAGTAGTTTTTTAAATTTGGTTGTTTTCGTCAGGAAAGACTCTCAATGGTTGATATTTTTTGGCCGCTTCCATTTCCATAGAAATATAGCTAATGATGATGACCGGATCACCAACGGCTACTCTTCTTGCGGCAGCTCCGTTTAAGCAAATAACACCAGACCCACGTTCTCCTGTGATAATGTAGGTCTCAATTCGCTCCCCATTCGCATTATTGACGATTTGAACTTTTTCTCCATCAAACATATTGGCCGCATCCATCAAATTTTCATCGATCGTAATACTTCCCATATAATTGAGATCTGCTTGAGTCACAGTTGCTTTGTGAATTTTGGATTTAAATCTTGTTACAAGTTGCATAGTTGATATAATTTTATGCTCGCAATTTGAATAAGAATTAAATAAAATGCCAATTATTGGGAGAGAATTTATTAAATATCTGATTTCGTGGAAAGTAGGAAGGGCAAAGGAGGAACCATATAGACCATCGAAAATTTGTGAGTCTACGCTATCACAAGGACTCACGAGCTGACGATAGTCTTTATACAAGTTCGGTGTAGCCTTTTCAAGGATTTGGCAGAAATGGAATGCTGGGTATTCGAGTAGGGTTTGAAATTTTGCTTGTCATCCTGAGCTTTGGCGTTGCCAAGATGTCGATTTACTTGTCATCCTGAGCTTTGGTTTGCCAAGATGTCGAGTTGCTTGTCATCCTGAGCTTTGGCTTTGCCAAGATGTCGAGTTGCTTGTCATCCTGAGCTTTGGCTTTGCCAAGATGTCGAAGGATCAAGCAATCTCTCGAGTTTCCAATTTCGACCTTGTGGAGAAATCTAATGTAGCCTTTGAGCCATCCTTAAAATGTCTGTTCAGGAATTGTAGTTTGGACGAGAAGTTCGGTGTAGCCTTTTCAAAGATATGGCAGAAATGGAATGCTGGGTATTCGAGTAGGGTTTGAAATTTTGCTTATCATCCTGAGCTTTGGCTTTGCCAAGATGTCGAGTTGCTTGTCATCCTGAGCTTTGGCTTTGCCAAGATGTCGAAGGATCAAGCAATCTCTCGAGTTTCCAATTTCGACCTT
>CALFWW010000126.1 GCA_937928575.1 uncultured Saprospiraceae bacterium
GCCGCTTCTCTTTCAAAGAAAATTTTAATATTAACATTGAAATTCCTTTGAATGAGAAGTGGCTAAAATTCTAAATTTCCAAACATCTAGAGCAAATGTCCAAACATCTATATTAACTCAATACAATCAAAATCGTTTATCTTTACCAACACCATTAACACTACATTGACAAACAAACTATGGATTCAACAAAATACATTAACGACCTCATAAAAAACCGTAGATCCATTTTTCCAAAAAGCTACAACGGAAAACCAGTCTCCAAAGAAATCATCAATCAAGTTTTGGAGAATGCCAATTGGGCACCCACGCATAAACATACGGAGCCATGGCGGTTCAAAGTATTCAGAGGAAAAGGATTACACAAACTTTCCGACGAACTGGTCAAAATTTACAACGAAATCACACCGACGGAAAAACAGACCGATCGAAAACGGGAAAAAATAAAAACCAACCCACTCAAATCAGATACCGTCATCGCCATCTGCATGCAAAGAGATCCTGAGGAAAGTATCCCCGAATGGGAAGAAGTAGCGGCGGTAGCCTGTGCTGTTCAAAACATGCAACTTACATGTGTCGCCAATAATGTCGGTTGTTATTGGAGCTCACCTAAGACAATTTATCACTTAGATTCCTTTCTGAAATTAAATAAAGGAGAAGTTTGTTTAGGCTTCCTTTACATAGGAAATTACGATACACAAGAATTTATTGGGAAAAGAACGCCGATTCAAGACAAAGTTAGCTGGATTGTAGATTAGTATATATTAAGATAAATCAGCATGTAACTACCTCATTCTTAGCACTTTTTATTGTGTGAAATTAGAAAATAACCTTACTTTTGAGGGCTGAAATCGAAAAAGTAGAAAGACATACTTTGGTACTTCTCGAAAGTATGTCAAATACCATTAGATTTGACGGCTCGTTTAAAAAACGGATGAAAAAACTAGGAGTAAAATTTCTTTTTACTCTAATTATTTAATGTAGAAAAACCAATTAAACAAACGATGGAATCTTTACTCTATTTTATTCCTCTCTTTGGAGTTATAGCCTTGATTTATATTTTCTTTAAAGCCAAATGGGTGAATGCCCAAAGTGCTGGTGATGCGAAAATGGTTGAGATAGCTGATGCGATTGCTGAAGGAGCAATGGCTTTTTTGAAAGCAGAATACAGAATGTTAGCAGTCTTTGTCGTCATAGCAGGTATCGCTCTGGGTATCTTATCAACGATCGTGGTTAGCTCACATTGGTTAATTGTTATTGCATTTGTATTAGGGGCTTTCTTTTCTGCATTCGCAGGATTTATAGGAATGAGGATAGCAACAAAAGCAAATGTTAGAACCACTCAAGCAGCCCGCACGAGTTTATCAGAAGCATTAAAAGTATCATTTACAGGAGGAGCAGTGATGGGTCTTGGTGTTGCTGGGTTAGCAGTGTTAGGATTGAGTATATTATTCGTTTTCTTCTACCATTACTTTATGGGTGGTGGCTGGAATGCTGCTACTATAAACGGTGTTCAAATGTCTCCTTCACAAGCAATGACGGTTGTGCTGGAAGTGCTTGCTGGATTCTCATTAGGTGCAGAATCTATAGCATTATTTGCACGTGTAGGTGGTGGTATCTATACAAAAGCTGCGGATGTTGGTGCCGATTTAGTAGGTAAAGTAGAAGCAGGAATTCCTGAGGATGATCCTCGTAACCCAGCGACCATTGCAGATAACGTTGGTGATAATGTAGGTGATGTTGCAGGTATGGGAGCCGATTTATTTGGTTCCTATGTGGCAACTGTTTTAGCTGCCATGGTACTTGGGAATTATGTGATGAAAGATATGATTGATAAAGGATCTTATGTAGCTGATGGATTTGGAGGAATCGGACCGATTTTGTTGCCAGTGTTGATAGCAGGTTTGGGGATTGTCATCTCAATAATAGGAACCTTCTTTATACGAATCAAAAACAACGATGCAAAAGAAGCGGAGGTTCAACATGCATTAAATATGGGGAACTGGTCAGCAATTGCATTGACAGCCGTTGCTTCTTTTTTCAGTATCAAGATGTTGTTACCGGCAACCATGCAAATGAAAATTTTGGGTGACTCAGGATGGGTTTACCAGAATGTTCCAAACATGAATGTTTTTTATGCGGTACTAATAGGTCTTGCAGTTGGTGGATTAATTTCTGCGATTACGGAATACTACACAAGTATGACTAAGGCGCCAGTAATTGACATTGTACAAAAATCAGCAACTGGTGCGGCAACGAATATTATAGCAGGTCTTGCAGTAGGTATGATGTCAACAGCATGGCCAGTATTACTTTTTGCGGGTGCGATTTGGAGTACTTATGCATTGGCTGGATTTTATGGAGTTGCGATTGCTGCTTCTGCAATGATGGCAACCACTGCGATGCAATTGGCTGTTGATGCCTTCGGACCAATTGCGGATAATGCCGGTGGTATTGCGGAGATGAGTGAATTGCCAGATGAAGTTCGGGAGCGTACAGATATTTTGGATGCGGTAGGTAACACCACAGCAGCAGTAGGAAAAGGATTTGCGATTGCATCTGCAGCATTGACTGCACTAGGACTTTTTGCAGCTTATGTAACTTTCACGGGAATTGATGGGATCAACATTTTTAAAGCAAAAGTATTGGCAGCATTATTTATAGGTGGAATGATTCCGGTTGTTTTCTCCGCATTGGCTATGAGTGCAGTTGGAAAAGCAGCGATGGAAATGGTGAAAGAAGTTCGTCGTCAGTTTAGAGAAATTCCAGGAATTATGGAAGGAACTGGAAAGCCGGATTACCAACGTTGTGTTGAAATTTCAACAAAATCTGCACTTAGAGAAATGTTATTGCCAGGAGCAATTACGATTGTCGTTCCAATCCTCGTTGGTTTCATCATGGGCGCTGAGGCGTTGGGTGCGTACATGGCAGGTGTTGCGGTATCAGGTGTCATGTGGGCGATTTTTCAAAACAATGCTGGAGGAGCTTGGGATAATGCTAAAAAGTCTTTTGAAGCAGGTGTGATGATTGATGGCAAAATGACTTATAAAGGTTCTGATGCACACAAAGCAGCCGTTACTGGAGATACTGTTGGAGATCCATTTAAAGATACTTCTGGTCCTTCTATGAATATTTTAATTAAGTTGACTTGCTTGGTAGGTCTTGTGATTGCACCAATTTTGGGTGAAATTGAAGGAACAGCAACGCACGGACAAATCGAACCAACAACACCGATAGAAAATAAAATCGGTTTGAATGATGCAACTGATACAAACCAGGATACTTATATACTTCGGGAAGAAGATGTAAATTAATACACATCTTAATGAAATTTAAAATGCCTTCATCTTTTTTGGATGAAGGCATTTTTTATGGTCCATGTGCAGTTATAAAGAGATATTCATGAGGAATCTAATTCACTGATTACCAAATTATTGAATGGTATAGTTAGCCAATAATAGCTACAATTTAGTCGAAAAACTAAGTAATTATTTATCACAACAGTTTAAATACGTGCTATCCTAATTTTCATT
>CALFWW010000127.1 GCA_937928575.1 uncultured Saprospiraceae bacterium
CATGTGAATAATCCTCAGGTGGAGCAGTAAAAAATTCTTGACTTGGCCAACCATTAATAATTCCTTTAAATTTATCGGGGGTGTATGGGGTTTCTTCTTCGAGATTAATTACTTTTTTTATTGTTTTATCATCATTGTAAAATTCAACTTTGATACCATCAGTGTAGGCATGCCAATATGCTAAGATATTCGGGTAATATTCTACCACGCGTAGAAATTCTTTATTATCTCTAAATTCATAGGACATTCCTCCTGTATATCGAAGCTTCAAATCCCCATAATAGTGAAACCGTTCCGATCTGTTAGCTTGTTCTATTTTTGGTAAATACCGAAACGGTATCGTATCATAGTGCGCTTTTAGTTTGAGCAAAGAAGCTGAATCGAGCGGTTCTATCTTCTCAGTCAAAGTACGGTTTTCGGCCAAAGAATCTGAAGTTGCTTTCGTTTCTGTATTTGTGTTGTTGGGAACATTAGATGTAGTACTCGATTTATCTTCGGAATTAACTGGTGAGCAGCTTTGTATCCCTATTCCCAAAATGAATAGCAAAAATATAAGTATTGAAAGTATTTGATTCATGGTTATATCTATTGATAATAGTGGATTTCTAATCCCATCAGATTTGATGGGATTAGAATTTTAGGAGGTTTTCAGCTTCTTTTGCTTGTCAATTCGCTTAGTTAGTGTCTGAATTGATTTTTTCCTAGCTAGTATAGACCGCCAATCTTCAGTAGCTTCCTTAAGCAAATCAAATCGTTGTTCCTTATCACAGCCCCATTTTATTAGACGTTCATTAAGTGCTTGTAGAGCTGATAAGATGAGTAGATTGGTGGCACTTGCATTGTCTCTCATATTTTCACCCACCTTACTATTCGGATTTTTCTTTCTCCATTGTTCTGCAGTCATTCCAAAAAGAATCACATTGATCATATCCACTTCATTGGCATAATATAAACCAGCTTTTTTGGTACCTACAACTTTGTCAGGAATGGTTTCTCGAATGCCTTCCGTCAACAATGGAAAAGTACCTTTGGTCATTAATCGGGTGATGTCATATGGTTCCCCAAGTTGACGATACTTGTCTTGCACCAACATATCAAAACCACGGATCAGATGCAGTTTAAAACTTGGACTAATGGCCGTACAAAATTCATAAGCAATATCCCGATGAGCAAACGTACCACCGTATCGACCTGCTTTTGACTCGATTCCAACTGCTCCCGTACCTTCTATCCATTTCTTGGCAGTCATTACAAAACCTACTTTTCCCGCCTCTTTTCTAAACCCATCAAATTTGATGGAATTAAAACCTTCGCTATTGTGCATGATTTCCCATTCGTATAGAAAATCAAGTGTGCTTGCATTTCTCAACCAGTTGGACAGAACGATATCTGTTCTCGTATCTACCTTTCTGGCGATATCCGTTAAGCAGATAAAATCATTGTTGTCCTTTATTCGAATGTCGACACCTTCGACTTCAATTTTTTTGTTTTTAGCCATGCTTAGTTGTTTAGTTGTAAGAGTACTTTAAAAGCGCTAACTAAAAATCAAGATACAAAATCTAAATCTTTTGAAGTTTTTGTTGTGAAATTAGTTGAGCTCTCTGGAAGGAAGCGTATTGTTAAAACCCTGAAAGCGTGAATTTTTTTAAAACAGAATGATATAGGTAATATATCCCGCAATGGTCCTCCTAAAAGTTGAAATTTAAAGTAAATAGATAATTTCACCCTATCAGGGTTTTTCGTAGAGTATGATGTTTATTGGTTACCATCATTTCACCCCTTCGGGGTTTTTAGTTGAAGCACTCTGGAAGGAAGCGTTTTATTAAAACCCTGAAAGGGTGAGATGATGGTAAAAACTAACTACAATCAAATTTGGAAAACCCTGAAGGGGTGAAATTTTTAAAACAGACATTTGAAGAACAACCTAAAAAGAGCTCGACAAAAATTTCAGTTTGAACACTAATTTTTTGTTGAGCCCTTTTTAGGTTGTTAGGAAGTCGATTGTCATTCCGAGCGAAGTCAAGGAATTACGTCAATCGAATCTCATCATTTTTCCCATCAAAAAAGCGATAATCTGCTAACTGGAAATCATTACTTTGATTCAACTTGACCCATTTCCAATATTTGAGATACCATTGAACTTGGACGCTTTTCCAACCATTTCTTAAATAAGCATAGATATAAGGGTGTACTTCCAGACTTATTTTGGAATGCGGTCTTGATTGGATGATATATTCTAAGTCTCTTTCTATTTCATCAGTTAACAATATTGACGCATTTACTTTTCCGGTACCTCGACAAGAAAGGCATGCTTCAGCGGTGTTGATTTTGACTTCTGGTCTTACTCGCTGTCTGGTGATTTGCATCAAACCAAACTTACTTAGTGGCAATATAGTATGTTGTGCACGATCTCGTTTCATGGCATCTCTCATCACTTTCAACAGCTCCTTTCGATGCTCCGCATTTTTCATGTCAATGAAATCAATGATAATCAATCCACCAATATCTCTCAATCGTAATTGTCTTGCTATTTCTTCTGCCGATTCTCGATTGACTGCCAAGGCTGCATTTTGCTGATTGCTCGAACTCATTTTGTGACCGCTATTCACATCAATGACGTGCATGGCTTCTGTGTGTTCAATTACGAGATACGCACCGCTACTCATCGTGGCGGTTTTACCAAATGAAGATTTTATTTGTTTAGAAACTCCGTTGTCATCAAAAACTGGACGAGTGGATTTATGAAATTTTACAATCTTGATTTTATCTGGAGAAGCTTTGGCCAGATAATCTTTGATGTTGTTGTATAGTTCTTTATCGTTGACGACAATTTTATTGAAATCATCATTCAAGATGTCTCTCAAAATACTAGAAGCCTTGTCCAATTCACTCAACAATTTCATTGGCGGTTTTGCGCTGTTCAATTGTTGATGCACTTGCTTCCACTTGCTCATCATCGTTTTCAGATCTTCATGTAAGTCTATTACTTTTTTTCCTTCTGCTGCTGTTCTTACAATGAGTCCAATATTTTTTGGACGAATAGATTCTACCAACATTTTCAGTCGATTTCTTTCTTCCGAATTTGCAATCTTTTTTGATACGGCAACTACATTTGAAAAAGGGGTGAAGACTAAATATCTACCTGGGATATTAATCTCACAACTCAGACGTGGGCCTTTTGTTGAAATAGGTTCTTTCAGAATTTGAACCAGGATCGTTTCTTTCTTATCAAGTACTTGGTTGATTTTTCCGGTCTTGATAATCTCTGGTTCGTAATCGAAGTTATCTAGGTCAGCTGTTTTGATGGAACCATTGACAGATCCGGCGGTATATTTTACCAGGGATCGAAGCTTGGGACCGAGGTCGGTGTAATGAAGGAATGCATCTTTTTTGTGACCGATGTCTACAAAAGCTGCATTCAAGCCAGGCATCAACTTGCGTATCTTTCCTAAGAAGATATCTCCTACTGTAAAATTTGTGTTGGTTTTTTGATAGTGTAGTTCTACCAACTTCGAATTCTCGAGTAGTGCAATCTCCACTTCTGTGGGAGTTGAATTGATAATTAGTTCTTTATTCACAATGTCTATCTATTATTTCGACATTGACAGAATAGTTAGCTATATACAATAGCATCGTGTTTCGTTTAAACCTGGACGGGTTTTACGACAACAATTAATTGAGATGTTGAAGGCGATCTAAGAATTTAAAATAAAGCAGCCTCAATTTCAAATTGAAGCTAAGGTTGGATCTAAGATAAGTGCAGAAAACTGCATAAAAAATGCGGTCTCTTTATCGGTTAAAAGTTGTTGATCAATTTCGATAAAGAGACCGTGTTCCAAGTTGAAACAATGGAGTTCATTATTGAATCCACTATTCTGTCGTCAAATTTTTATTTA
Organism: uncultured Saprospiraceae bacterium; assembly: GCA_937928575.1. Classification (GTDB taxonomy): domain Bacteria; phylum Bacteroidota; class Bacteroidia; order Chitinophagales; family Saprospiraceae; genus CALDGQ01. The sequence goes on from CALFWW010000127.1 coordinate 3,897, forward strand.
ACGGTTTTTCTTCTTGTGTCTATTTTTTCTAAGACGTTTTTTACGCTTGTGTGTCGAAATCTTGTGACGCTTGCGTTTTTTACCACAGGGCATATTAAATATTTTTATTGTTAATTTTTCAAATCAATTCTTTGCTGATAATTCCTGGCACTTCTTTTCATAGGTGCTTTTCTTTTCTGTATTGCCAAGACCTCCGTAAGCTTCTGCTAAAAGGCAATTGGCTCTTACATTGTTAGGTTCAAGGTCGACTGCTTTTTGAAGTCTTTGGCTCGCTTTTTCAAACTGCCCTGTCTTGATACCCAATCGACCGATGTTTGTTAGGACCGGAACATTATCCGGATTTGCTTTATTCAAATCTAACAACATCAAAATTCCTTTCATAGGATTGTCCTTTGGCGGATAATCTGCATTTACTAATGCTAGGTTAATTTTGTGGTCTAAATTATCAGGCTGCAAAGATATAGCATTTTCGTAAGCTTTTACTGCTCTTTCCGAACAATATGACTTTATTTTTTCTTCTTTTGCTCTTTGAAGGCCTATAGAATGGGTAGTTCCGCTGATTGACCATGCTTCTGCGGTGTTTGAAAGCTCGGCAATTTGCTCAGCGTAATGACCAGCGATTTCAGCATGATTGAATTCGAACCACTTACCAGAGAGTTGTTTTAGGTATTGGATTTTGGTGGTATCGGAGGGTGCTTCCTGTACTAATTGCTCTAAAGAGGCAACCGTATTGATTTGAGCTGGGGACATCTTTTCCTTTGCTTCTTTGAGAAGAACCAGAACATTTGTGCTGGACGCATTCAGTGATCTTGCTCTTTCGACCGTGGCCTGTTCTCTAGGTTTGCGATCGACGCCGAAGTAAAGGAAAAGAAATAAAAGTGCCGCCAGGCTTAATACAAGCCATTGAAGCTTATTCATAAACTAAAAAGATGGATTACATATCTGATTCGTGATTGCTTCTTACAGGAGATTCATCAGGCAAAGAATTTACGTTTCCTTTTACTTGCTCAACAAAGACCTTTGCTGGCTTAAAAGCAGGAATGTAATGCTCTGGAATTTCGATAGCAATATTCTTCTTGATATGTCGACCAATTTTTTTCGCTCGTTTCTTGATCACAAATGATCCAAATCCACGGATGTATACATTTTCCCCTCCAGAAAGCGTGTTTTTTATTTCCTTGAAAAACTGCTCTAAAGTTACTAAGACATCAACCTTAGGAACTCCTGTTTTCTCTGAAATTGCTGTTACTAAATCAGCTTTTCTCATCTTATAATTGGATTTAAATATTAGTAAATAATTTTCGACTGCCTGGGTATCTCGAAGTGCACAAATCTCGTTATTTTCTCACTCAAATGAAAATAAAATTTCAAGAAAAGTGAATTTTTCTGCTCAAACTCAATTTATTACACCTATTGATAATCTTTATTTGTCTTTTTTTATATTTATTTCTTCAAACTAATGAAGAGGTAATATATGTGTTACAATTATCATACCTTAGTGGTCTAATAATGAATATATTATATTTTTTAACATATTTTAATATATAAATAAGCCTATGTTTCTTTCGATGACTGGATATGGACGTGCTGAAGGCATTTTTGAGGATAAAACGATCACAGTAGAGATCCGATCGCTCAACAGCAAATTCTCCGATGTGAAATTTAAAATGCCTCAACTGTATAGAAATTTGGAGGCCAATCTCCGAAAAATTATCACTAAAAAGACAGAAAGAGGTAAGATTGATGTCAATATTGAAGTCAAATCAATGAGTGGTGATGATGAATTCGCCTTGAATACACCTCTTTTTAAGCGATATTATAAAGAGTTGAGTGCACTTTCATCTGAGCTCGGCATGGAAAAGACTGATATTATGCAAGCAATTTTGCGATTGCCTAATGTCGTTTCATCCGATAGTTCGACAATTTCTGAAGAAGAAGTTGAAAAATTAATAGCAATCACTAATGAAGCGCTCCAGCATTTTCATAAATTCAGAGTAGATGAAGGTGCTGCCATGAAAAAAGATTGTGTCCAAAGAATCACTAATATTATGTCTCCTATTGCAGAATTAGAACCTTTTGAAAAAGAAAGAGTGGACAAACTCCGTGCTCGTATGAAGTCTCATATGGAGGAGTATGTAGGAAAAGACAATATAGATGCAAATCGTTTTGAGCAAGAAGTTTTATATTATCTCGAAAAACTCGACATTACAGAAGAAAAGGTGAGATTGAAACAGCATTGCGAATATTTTTTGGAAGAATTACAGAAAGAGAAAGTTCAAAAAGGTCGAAAGTTGAGTTTTATCACCCAGGAAATGGGTAGAGAAATTAATACTTTAGGATCCAAAGCCAATTCTCCAGATATTCAAAGAATCGTTGTCAGAATGAAGGATGAGTTGGAGAAAATAAAAGAGCAGTTGGCAAATTCGGTTTAGAAAATTTGTGGCAAGAAACCACCAGCAACATTCAGGCAACTCGATCTTACCTCAACACACAAATTAGATTTAAATACTAAAACATGCGCAAATTAATTGCCGTAACAGCTCCTTCTGGGGCGGGTAAAACTACTATTGTAAGACATCTTTTATCTACTTATGATAATTTGGATTTTTCTGTTTCTGCAACTACCCGAGAGATGCGCAAGAAAGAAGTGAATGGTAAAGATTACTACTTCATCGGCATCGAAAAATTTAAACACAAAATTGAGGAAGATGAATTTATTGAGTGGGAAGAAGTTTATGAAAATCAATTTTACGGAACTTTAAAAAGCGAGGTAGAAAGACTTTGGGCTTTAGATAAAGACATCATCTTTGACATTGATGTAAAAGGTGCGGTCAACATCAAAAAAATATATCCGGAATCTTTGTGTATTTTTATTAAGCCACCTTCCATTGAAGTTTTGGAAGAAAGATTGAAAAATAGAAAAACAGAATCAGCAAAAAGTTTTGCAAAACGTATAGCTCGCGTCAAAAAAGAAATGAAATACGAGAACAAATTTGATGTTGTTTTAGTTAACAATGTATTAGAAGTGGCACTGAAGGAGGCAGAAACAATAGTTGAAAATTTTGTAATTAGTTAATAGATGGAAACATTGATCACCAGAGGAATCAAAATAAGTGTTGAGACTTTTTATCAACATGAATTTTCAAGCAATAGCCTGAGAGAGTTCATCCATCATTATAGAATTACTATTGAAAATAATAGTCGCGACGAGGTTCAATTGCTGCGAAGACATTGGTATATCTGGGATTCTAAATCTGGGGATCGTGAGGTAGAAGGTCCCGGCGTAATTGGTGAACAACCCGTTTTACAACCCGGTGATTCTCATCAATATGTTTCGATGTGCAATCTTAGTTCAGAAGTAGGAAGGATGCACGGCACTTACCTAATGCAACGTCAGGATAATCATGAAATGTTTGAAGTGGATATTCCTGTTTTTAAAATGGTTGCTCCTCAAAAGTTGAATTAGATAACGGTTGACGGTGAACGGTATACGGGGAATACGCGGAGGAGTTCGAGTACTCATGTGCTCCCCGAGTATTCCCCGTCTACCGTTCACCGTTTCCCGTCAACCGTCAATAAAAGCCACACACTTCAATTCAATACAAATCGGCGTCGGCAAAGAATCAATCCCAACAGTAGTTCTACATGGTTGATTGGATTTGAAATATTCAGCATAGACTTTATTGTAAGTAGCAAAATCTCGTTTCATATCCGTCAAAAATACAGTTACATCGACTAACGAGTCCCAAGTTGCGCCTGATGCTTCCAACACTATTTTTACATTATCGAAAACTTGACGACATTGTTTCTCAAAATCAAAAGCTGCATAGTTCCCTCCTTTGGTGAATTTAGTTCCAGGCACTGCATTCGTTTTTGGATGTCTTGGTCCGATACCTGATAAAAATAATAGGTTGCCAACCTTTCTTGCGTGTGGATATAACCCTACTGCTTTCGGTGCTTTTTTTGCATTTATTTTTTTTGACTTTGCCATATTGGATATTTTTAAAGGTTAGAATTTCGAACGTTCTTCCCTCAAAGATAACTTCAAAACTGAAAATTATAGATAAAAGTAAAGGCATAACGAAACTACCTTTTTCAGAACTTTAAGAGATCAAAACTCTCTATCAAATCTTTTTTTTTTCAGTCTGGATTTCTCATTCCTTTTTGTCATTAATTCACTATCGACATTAATTGAAAGGAAGTAAAACCCATTGGACAAATGTATATTATTTACATACTTGAGCTTAGATGAATTGTCCTTTATAATTTTTGGATCATAAATTTTTCCAATCAAGTTGTTGGTGATATTTTTAGAAAATGTATTTAAAACACCATAAAAAATTGATCGTCAATTATTTAGAAATTACTCCTGTTACATTTATTTTTGCTAAATTCTGAAGCAATTACATATTTGTAAATATTCAATATAAATATTTAATATTTTCTTGTGCTATTATGGTAAATATTTCTTAAATCGTATACCGCTACAAACGCCTTTTAGTTTATTTTCGTTTTTATTTTCATGAGGGTGTTTATCTCAAATCATTTACTCACAAATTATCCACTAAATCGATGACATTTGTTCGGTTCTTTTACTCCTTCCTTTTAATTTTTTGTTTTGCAAACTCGACCACAATTTCTGCTCAGGCGAATACCTTAATAATGGGTAGGATCACTGGTAATAAAACTGGAATGATTGAATTGCATGTCAATCAACAGTTTTTGAATGGAGCCATTGATTCTTACCAGTCGAATATTTTGGAAGATGGGACATTTATGCTCGGTGCTGAATTGAATACGAATCAACTAGTTTATCTTGATTATAGTCGCAACAAAGCACCATTATATCTAGAACCTGGTGACACTTTGATTGTAAATTTTGAGGCCACCAATTTTCAATATTCATTTACCTTCGATGGAAGTGCCGCTGGTAACAATGAAGTGCTCTACAATTATTTGAAAGAATACCCGACAGAGACCAATCGTTTTAAAATGCTGCAATATCGTCGGGGTACTTTCTGGTATGATTGTGATCCGAAAATGGATAACATGATGCAAGACAATTCACCTGCAAAATTTACAAGTAAATTGGATCTCCGAAAAGAGAGCACTTTCAACTTGGTTGACTTCACTCTTAAAAATAATCCAACAAAAATCACACGTGGCTTTCAGGATTATATGGAAGCAGAAGCGATGTATCTCAATGCTTATCACAAATTGCTATACGGTCACATCTATAAAAATAAGTACAAACTAGATGATTCCTTTTTTACATTTTTGGAAGAAGTCCCGGTACAAAATGAGGCTATTGGAAATTTTTGGTATCGCCAATTTCTCTTAGCTTTTTGCAATCACAATTCTGAAAATTTTGATGTCAAAGAAAAAACTTACACAGAGCAATATGATTTTGCCAATAATCGATTGGAACGAGGAGCAAAACGATTTGTGCAATCTGAGATTTTGGTAAATGCATTGAGAGGAAAAACGATCAACCAAATTTCTGATAGTTACCGCGACTTTGTGTTGACCAATGAGCTCTACCATTTCCATCAAAAAGTAATTAACCAATACGATAAGTCGATTAAATACATGGCCGGCTCAAAAGCTCCAGATTTTTCTTTAACCGAGCAGTCTGGCAAGATTGTGAATTTGAAAGATTATCAAGGAAAAGTAGTCTACCTAAATTTTTGGGCGAGCTGGTGTGCTCCCTGCATGAATAAAATGGAACGTATGCAATCGCTTCAAAGCGGAATTAATAATTCAAGCGTTGTATTTTTGAATGTATCTCTGGATAGAGAAAAGGAAGCTTGGCAGAAAACGCTAGCAAAGAAAAATTTCATTGGTGTACACGTATGGGCAGATGGAAACATCGATTCTGCAATTGCAAAAGATTATCAGATCAAAATTCTTCCTCAATACTATATCATTGATAAAAACGGAAGGTTTGCTGAAAAACCAGCATCATTTGATTTGATAGAAATTCAAAATAAATTATCTCAACTTTCGACATTATAATAGTATGAAAACAATTTATTATTTAGCCTTTCTATTAGTTCCAACTTTATTATTTTCTCAAAAAGATGTTTTGACCCGGGTGGATACAATGCCGTTTTTTGCCGGATGCGAAGAAATGGATTCTTTATCACTTAAAAGAAAGTGTTCCAATGAAGCGTTGGTAGCGTTTATTTCTCAGAATATTTCTTACCCAGAAGCTGCTCGTGCGTCCAGAATTGAGGGAACTGTTTATGTCAATTTTATCATTGATGAAGTAGGCAATGTAATGAATCCATCGATTGTCAGAGATATTGGTGCTGGTTGTGGTGCCGTTGCTTTGTCAGTCATCAATGCGATGCCAAAATGGGAACCTGCCAAGCATAAAGGAGAGCCGGTAAAAGTGAAGTTGAACTTACCTATCAATTTCAATCTGAAAAGTGACCAGATTGATCGCTCAACTAAATACAAATTGAGCTGGGGAAGTCTTGTTGGAAATGAAGTCACCAAAACGATGTTGAAAGAAAATACGGGTTATGAAATATTGGTCAGAAATGAATTTGGTGATCTTGTCCATGTAGATGATCTCAACTTCGCATTTGAAAAGAAAAATTATTTCTTCGATGCCGATAGTAACGGAACCATCAATAATGATTTGAAAAAAGTGATTAAGAAAGTGAAATCCGGTGGAAAGTTTATTATTTCTGCTGCAGTGCAGGAAGATGGGGAGTTTGTTTTTGTGGAACGGGTTTTTGTTGTTAAGTAATTTTAGTAAAAAGTACCAAGTAATAAATATAAAGTATGACCTTGTATCGTGAGATCGCGAGGCAAGGTCATACTTATTACTTTGTACATAATATTTTGTACTAAGAAGAAGAGCCTTCTAGAAGAGCAAGAAATCGCCAAACATCCTCAAAGCTATTATACATCGGGACAGCTGCTACTCTGATTACATTAGGCTCCCGCCAATCTGCGACTACTCCATTTTCGGTTAGATGTTGAAATAATTGCTTGCCGCTTGCATCCGTCAAAATTGAAAGTTGTGCACCACGTCGATGTTTTTCTGAAGGCGTTATTACGTTGTATTGATATCCTTTTTTGTTGAGTACTTGAATACCTTGATACATATAATCTGTCAACTGTTCACTTTTCTTTCTTAATGCGGACATCCCGACTTTATCAAATTGATCCAATGAAACTTTATGAGCAGCCATACTAAAAATTTGTGCATTACTCAATTGCCAGCCCGCGGCTCCTTTCATTGGGACAAATCCTTTTTTCATTAAGAAGCGATTTTCTTCATCGTGTCCCCACCATCCTGCAAATCTCAACAGCTCGGGATTGTCACCATGTCGCTCATGCACAAACATCCCACTTGGTCCTCCTGGTCCTGAATTCAAATATTTGTAGCTACACCAAACTGCGAAGTCCACCTTCCAATCGTGCAAATTCAACAACATATTTCCAGCAGTGTGCGCCAAATCAAAACCAGCACGAGCACCCACTTCATGAGCTGCTTTTGTGATACTTTTCATATCAAAAAACTGTCCTGAATAATATTGAATTCCTGAAAACATCGTCAATGCCAATTGGTCTCCAACTTCCTTTATTTTTTGTAAAATATCTTCATCTCTGATAGCATCTTCTCCGGGTCTTGGATGTACTTCCACAATCGCATCTTTCGGATCAAAACCATGTAACTTGACTTGGCTCTCCATCGCATATTGATCAGACGGAAACGCACCGCCTTCCATGATGATTTTGTAACGAGTAGCAGTCGGCCTATAAAAAGAAACCATCATCAAATGTAAATTTGTTGTTAGTGTATTCATCACTACGACTTCACTTTCTTTTGCTCCTACTAGATTGGCAGTTTGTTTCGTCAGAAATTTATGATAATACATCCACGGCATCTCACCTTTGAAGTGACCTTCTACTCCATGCGTTTTCCAGTGATCCAATTCATACTTTAAGGCTGCTTCAACTCCTTTAGGTTGCAATCCAAGTGAATTTCCGCAAAGATAGATTACCTCTTCGCCTTTGTGCTGAGGGAAGTAAAATTGGTTGCGATACTCCTTTAATGGATCTTGCTGATCAAGTTGTTTGGCAAATGCTTTAGTGTATTCGTACTGCATAATGAGTGCTGATATTTGTTGCAAAGGTAAGTAAAAGTTGCTTGTACTTCGAGCAGGTTGATCCCACTTTGAGGGCTAGCGTCAGCGTGCAATATACGCTTGTCATTCTGAGAAGATAAAATTCTAATCGGATTACTTAATGAATAAATGACAAGAATCATTAAAGCGAACGAGGTTAACGTAATTGCCATTTTTAAATGGCATCAAAAACTAAAATAGAGAACCTTGTTGAGCGAAACTATCTGGATTTTCTAATTCCAGTAATTGCCGTTTAATATCAAGACCGTAAAAATAACCTTGCAGTTTTCCATCGCTAGCAATCACTCGATGACATGGGACGATGATTGCAATTGGGTTGTTGCGATTCGCCATACCGACTGCTCGAACAGCTTTGGGATTACCAATTTTTTCGGCAATTTTCAGATAGGAAGTCGTGTGTCCATAAGGAATTTGAATCAACTCATTCCAAACGGATTTGTAGAAATCTGAGTTGCCACCCCAATCTAGTTTTAGCTTAAAATTTTTTCTTTTTCTATTGAAATATTCGTCTAGTTGCTTGACGACTGGTTGTAATCGTTTTGGTGGGTCGTAATAATCACACATTGCCTTGTCCACTTTCTTGACAGCATGGAGGCCTAATTCACTTCCTTTTATCTCAAGCAAACCAAATGGACAGTCGTAGTAAGTTGTTTCTAACATTGTGTGGTTGTTTGACGACTTATACAAATTGTATTCTAAAATCGCGCTGGCTTGTACTACAAAAGGGCTTGCAAATAATATGGAAGAAAAATTTTCAAAGGTCAAGGCGAAAAACACAGGCATACCTTTTGGTACGGCGAGCCTGCCTGACTGCGCCAAGCA
>CALFWW010000128.1 GCA_937928575.1 uncultured Saprospiraceae bacterium
AAATAATACTCTATAATTGCGGATATCTATGAGAAAATTTTACTGATGTCTGCGTTGGAAAGCCCTGTCTGCTTGGCGCAGTCAGGCAGGCTCGCCGTAACTAAGGCTATGTCTGCGTTTTCCGCCTTAATCTCAATAAAACTTTCCTCCATATAATAACCGCACTTATAGAGTACAATTTGTTTAACAACCAAAAATATGAGGCTCCATCAACGTAGGACCATCCGGCTCTGTGATCATGATCCAACCTTCCCATGTTTTGCCATAAATAGATTTCTTATAGTACAATTCACCAAAGATGGCTTTTGGGTTTTTATTTCATGAACGTGATAAAAAAGAGCAGTATTCTGTGATATCCAAAAAATTTTGAAAAGACGAACATCAGTAGGAGAAAGAATGATAGCCGTTTTAATTTAAATTAGGTAAAATATAACAAGGTGTTTTTGGTACTTCTATTAACTATTATATCTATAAATGAGATAATAAATCTGCCATCAAAGTTTGTATATTCAACTAAAAAGACCAGAAAATGAGGGTAAAAGCAGAAAATTATTAAATAAATTGAAGAAACATCATTATTCTCGATTAGAAGTTGTTTCTTCCGCATTTAATTAAAGATATTGATATAATATCTTGCTTTTTTATTTCACAATATATTTAACAATGAGTAACGGTACAGTAAAGTTTTTTAACGACGCCAAAGGATTTGGATTCATAACACCAGATGACGGAGGAAAAGATGTTTTCGTTCATGTCAACGGTTTAAATGGCGTTTCAATTACAGAGGGAGACAAAGTCTCTTATGATGTTGAAGAAGGAAAGAAAGGACCAAATGCAGTAAATGTTCAGGTAGTATAACATTTTCAATTTTGTTCTAAAATTATATGGCCTGCTAGCTTTTTGTTAGCGGGTCTTTTTTTGATAAAGATTGAACAGACAAGAACGTTTATACAAATTGTAGTCTAAAAGTGCGGATATATTTTTCTCAAAGATAACCGTAATTATAGACTACAATTTGTATAATACAGATTGTATTATATAATCGCGCTGGCTTGTACTACAAAAGGGCTTGCAAATTATATGGAGGAAAAATTTATTGAGAATAAGGCGAAAAACGTAAACATAGCCTTAGTTACGGTGAGCCTGCCTGACTGCGCCAAGCAGACAGGGCTTTTCAACGCAGATATCGATAAATTTTTCTCATAGATAACCGCCATTTTGGGGTTCAATCCGTATTATTCAACGAAAAAAAGCCCGACAAAAATGTCGAGCTTTTTTCTAAGTACCTCCGGAGGGAATCGAACCCTCACTTCCGAAGAAACTGGATTTTGAATCCAGCGCGTCTACCAATTCCGCCACAGAGGCAATGGAAAATTTTGGTATATATTTTAAACGAAATTGGATTTTGAACCTGCCTTCCTGCGGAAAGCAGGCAGGTCCAGCGCAATAACCAATCCGCCATCATATTAGTGGAGATGAGGAAGAGGTGTAAAAATACACGGACCAAGTTAATAGCTACATCTAGCCCAAAAAGGTGTACCAAACACGTCGTTTCTCATCACGGCGCAAATTTATCCAAATTTTCCGCAATCCGCAATAAATATCTCTTTTTTAGATAATAGGATTTAACTTTTTCTAAAGCCGTGTTATCTGAAGCTTCATCCGAATAATTTTCGATAATATCGGCGATGCTATTATATAAGGTATCTTCCTTTTCTTTTAGCTGTTGGACCGTTTTGTTGTAGACTTTTTCATCAAAATCGAATTGCAGCTCCATTAATGGTTCGTTGATGTCCATCATTTCCATTAGGAAGTCTTGTGGGATTTCATTTTTGCCTTCTTCTCCCAGGATTTCTTTTTCTTTTAAGATGTATTGCATGCGCTTATCAAAATCATTGAGCACTTTGTAAGCTTCATTGTTGAGCGTAGACAGACGAAGTGCTTCCGCTTGTTCCTCATCGGTAGCTAACGTATAAAAATCTGGATGGTACTTTTTACTGAGTGCATAAAATTGTTTACGCAGAGCGGCTTCATCCACTTTGAAGCTGACAGGGATCCCATAGAATTCGAAGTAGTTCATTTTTTTTATTAATTAAAAATGTATAATAAAAATTTTAAAATAGGACGCTCTTTTCGCGTGCACACGTGGTCGTTCATTTTTAAATTATACATTATTAATTCCAATACATTTCCCACTGACTACTGGAAGAAAGCTCTGAATATATCCATTCCGTTGGCAAAGAGGACTAAACTGATGACAATCACAAAACCAGCAATCGTTGCATATTCCATAAACTTATCACTTGGTTTACGACCAGTAATTATTTCCCATAACAAGAACATTACATGACCACCATCCAGGGCTGGAATCGGTAATAAGTTCATGAATGCTAAAATTAAAGATAAGATAGCTGTCATGGTCCAGAAGCGTTGCCAGTCCCACACATCTCCAAACATTTTACCAATGGTTCCAAATCCACCTAAACTTTCTGATGCCTTAATCTTGCCTTTAAACATTTGTCCAAAAGCTTTGATCTGATCTCCTAAAAAGCCAGCTCCTTTTTTTGTTCCTAGTACCATCGCTTCACCAAATCCATAAGTCTCTTTTTTAAAGTCAAAGAAATGATCAGCAGCATAGGCTTGCACTCCAATAAGTCCTTCCTTTGGTGTCACTGCAAAGGATAAAGTATCTTTCTCATTTCTGAGTACTTGGATATCAATCGGAACCGCATTTTTTGACTTATTATAATCTACCATTTCCTTCCTAAAATTGACGTAATAAGGAACTGCTTTTCCATTCATACCAATCACTTGATCTTTTGCTTGTAGACCCGCTTTTTTGGCAGGACCATCTGAGACTGCTTCTAGAACAAATGGAAATTGAATACCAAATAGATTTTTATCCTTTGTGCTCGAACTAGAAAGTAAGCCAATGAATTTTGGATCAATTGGAATGTTGACATTACTCCCATTTCTGTTGACGACAATATTTTTTGCGTCATTCAATACAATTTCTCGAAGTAATTCTTTGTCATTAAATTTCGTAAAAGGGGTGTTATCTATTTTTAAAACTTTGTCTCCATGTTGCAAGCCCATTTCCAATCCTAATGAATCAGCATAGATTCCATACTTGGCATTTTCAGCAGGTAAATATTGAGTGCCATATCCAAAAAGGACCATTCCATATATGAAAAAACCTAACAAGAAATTTACGGTAACTCCACCGAGCATGATAATCAATCGTTGCCAGGCTTTTTTAGATCTGAATTCCCAAGGCTGAGGCGGTTGTTTCATCTGTTCCCGATCCATGCTCTCATCGATCATTCCGGAGATTTTTACATAACCACCCAATGGCAACCAACCAACACCATATTCTGTTTCTCCCTTTTTGTATTTGAAAAGAGAAAACCAAGGATCGAAAAAGAGATAAAATTTTTCAACGCGGGTTCCGAAAAGTTTGGCAGGAATAAAATGCCCCAATTCGTGAAGAACAATCAGAATCGATAAACTCAATATTAATTGTCCGGCTATAACCACGTACCCCATAATAAAGTTTTAATTTTGTAAATTGTTCGGTAAATAAATTTGAAAAAATCGTAATATTTGCACCGAACGGCTGCAAAGGTAACATATATTCCAAAAAGATGTTCTAATTACCTGCTTTCTAACAACTAAAACCACTTTTTTCTGCAAAAATGAATCTCTTTTATACCAACGATATCAAAGACAATATTGGTTCCTTCGATGAAGTGGAAACGAGACATTGTATTCATTCATTGCGTAAGCAAATCGGAGACGTGATTAATTTCGTGGATGGCAAAGGAAATTGGTATGCAGGAGCAATAACGAGTACTTCAAAAAAGTCTTTTCAAGTAACCGTTGATAAGACAGAAGCTAGGTCCAAAAATCGGTCAAATTATCTACACATCGCCATTGCACCGACCAAAAATATTGCTCGTTTTGAATGGTTTTTAGAGAAAGCAACTGAAATCGGAATTGATGAAATTACACCTATTCTGACCTTTCACTCTGAGCGAAAAAGAATTCGGGTGGATCGATTGGAAAAAGTAGTGTTATCAGCTATGAAACAATCTTTAAAAGCAACTTTGCCAAAGATAAATGAATTGATAAAATACAAAGACTGGTTGAAATTAGAATCCAGCGGTCAGCAATATATCGCCTATGTAGAGGAGCAAAATCTGCAATTGAAAGATACCATTCAGTCAGGTCAAGACGTTACTATATTGATAGGTCCTGAAGGTGGATTTTCGAAAGAAGAAGTGGATTTGGCAAAAAATAACAACTTTCAATCGGTATCTTTGGGGTCGAGTCGGTTGCGGACGGAGACAGCAGGAATTGTTGCCTGTCATACCAACCAAATAATTAATGAAATTTAAATGATGAAAAAATATAAATCTCTTTTAGTTTATACACTTCTTACGTTGACCTCGCTTTTTATGTTGACCTCGTTTTCGACGGTAAAAATTGAAGGGGATAAATTGCAACTGGCATTGGCAAAATATAACGGGGGAGGAGATTGGTATGCCAACCCAACTGCGTTACCCAATTTAGCAAAGTTTTGTAATCAACATTTAGGGACTGATTTTGATTCGGATTATGCGACTGTAGAAATCGGAAGTGCAGAGTTGTTTAATTATCCATTTGTGCATATGACAGGTCACGGAAATGTAGTGTTTTCTGATGCCGAAGCAGAGAACTTACGGATGTACTTAATGGGTGGTGGTTTTCTTCACATTGATGATAATTACGGGATGGATCCTTATGTCCGACCTGCTATGAAAAAGGTATTCCCGGAATTGGAGTTGATAGAATTACCTTTCGAACATGAAGTTTATCACCAAAATTTTGAATTCAAAAATGGGCTACCAAAAATCCATAAACACGATGATAAACCTTCTCAAGGGTTTGGATTGTTATGGGAAGGTCGATTGGTTTGTTTTTACTCCTATGAAACAGATTTAGGAGATGGATGGGAAGATCAAGATGTCCATAAAGATACGCCTGAGATGCGGGAAAAGTCTTTGAGAATGGGGGCTAATTTGGTGCAGTTTGCGTTTGAGCAATAAAAAAGCGAAGCTTTTTTATTGAATTAAAAATGTAAAATTAAAAATTGAAAATATGACCGTTAGGGGCGTATGCATGCGTGGGCACACGCGTTGAGAATCAATTTACATTTCTTTTAGAAGGACAGTTAGAAATTAGAAATTTAAAATTAAAAATATGATCGTTAGGGCGTTGGAGCTCGTGTTCTATCGTAGCGGCGGTCTTTTAGCCGCCGAAAGAGAAGGTTCAAATAATTGACGATTCAAGAACGAACCCATCTCATCGATATTTACGAAAAGTCTCACGTAAGCAGACGAACCTAGATCAATTTATATTTTATAATTTTCAATTCTTTCTCTCAATTTTCAATTCCTTCCTAACAATCGAATAAGTCTATTCAAAAAAAGCACTCCGTTTTTGTCGGATATAATCTCTTACATTTAACCAAAATGCGGCAAATAAATAGAGGATGATGGGGGAGCCCATAGCTACGAAAGAAATGTAGATGAAATAGATTCTGATTCTTGCGGATGCGATTCCCATTTTGTGTCCGAGGTATTCGCAGACACCGAAAGCTGATTTTTCGAAGAAGTCTTTAAATTTGGAAATCATAAATCACCATTTAGTAAGCGAAAGTTAATAAATATAACGGGAATATGGGGTATAGTTACGTCACGAAAAATGTTAAAAAAAATAGCTGCTACTTTGAGTAACAGCTAAATTATCTTATTTACAGTTGGCTAAATATATTGGCGATTAATCTTTCATTTCAGTAAATGCACCTTCGGGTACTTCGATTGATTCAGCAATTGTTATTGGGTTCTGATATAAAACCTTTGTTTGATTTTGATAAGACACAATCAACTTGACATTATATTTTCCTGCCTTTCTGTATGCATGTTTCACTTTTGAACTTCTCAATGTTCGTGAAATACCATCTCCAAATTCTATTTTATAATTTGCGTTTTTTTGGTATCCTTCGACTTCAAAGACAATCAATTCTGAAGCTTCTTTGATGCCTTTGATATTGACTAGTGTGTTCTCTGATTTTTCTTTTAAAATTGGGATGGCAACTTCTGCTCTCGCAATTTGAGCTTTGTTGGTCGTAATTTTTTTCTTAGCGACCCGTTCATTTTTAGAATTATGAAAAAGGTTGTTGGAGCTTAATACAATGAATAGACCAGCAAAGCCAATCAACAACAATGACCACAAGATGATAGAGTCCCTTCCTGATTTTGAATCAAGGTGTTCCTGCTTTTTCACAAAAGCTTCTAGTTCTTTAGTGGTCAATTTCTTTTCAAAATTCTTTTTCATAGATTGAATTTTTTTCTGAAATCCTGATACAGTGTATTGCCTAATAAGTTTGTCAGCATTTTGTGAACATCCTCTTCCATTAAAGAATGAGAATAATCCTGACTATTGAAACCTATAATTTTAACCGAGAGTTCTTTGGAGAAGTTCCATTTCATTTTGGAAACTACCACAAAATTGTCCTCGTTTAATCCACTAGTCGCGAATTTCAAGTTTTCTATTTCTTTTAGAACTTGCAAGACAATTTTGTAGTCTTGACCGTTCAATTCTTCCAATGATTTTTTGTTGACAAAACCGATACGTTTTAAGTATTCACCAAGTGTCACCCCATTTATGAAATCTCTCTCATAATAGTTACCCACTGGAGTTTTGAGCAATGGACTTACGTAATCGTAATAGCTCGCTTCTCTTCGATACAGACGTTGAAAGGATTTGATTTTCTCTTGCGAACCCATGTGGGCTTTTCTGAGTAGTCTTATTATTTTATAAGTACTTTCTCCTTTTAATTTTCCTTTAAAGAAAACAAAGTCTGCATTTGGATAAATTTGCTCCACATCAAAATACTGCTCTAAATCTGCCAAAGACAGTTGAGTTTCATTTGTCGTAGAACCCTTCGCTTTTGAAGGTAAGGGTGGTGTAATTTTCTCTTGTTGAGGTGAGATTTTTTCAACGGGTGCTGTCGTTACGTCATTTACTAAAACTTCCTTTGGGGAGGGAGTTTCGACATTTGCAACAGGAACCGGATTGATAAATCGGTTTTGTTCGTCAGGAGATTTACTTGTCAGAACAGTATCTGATGTTTCTCCTGGATTATTACTAAAACCACTTTTGAATTTCTCTACATCTTCCATTTCATTCAAAACCTTCATTTCTTTTAGACGTTGCTCAATATGCCAGATGATCACGTCTGCTGGAATTCCAGCGGCTTTGCCTAATGGAATAAACTGGTTTTTATAATCCTCTACTTTGTCGATTTCAGTACAAGTCTGATTCAATTTGCTTAATACTTCATCACGCAGTAGGATACTTCTTTGATTTTTCTCCAACCATGTATTTTGGTCATTTATTTCTGACCGATAAACTGGGTTGTCGAGATTATTGACCTTTCGACTTTTCAAAACGTCTTTGGCGGACTTGAAAGCACCAAGAGCGATACTTTTGAAGGTTTTTTGTGTATTTGCTACATCTAAATCAAAAACCTTATCTCTTAAGTCCAGTTCCTCACAAAGATACGTATTTATTTTTTTATTATTAAAGAAATTACCAATAAGAACGACACTAAAAACTTGTTTTAATTCATTTTGTAGTGGACGCAGCTTATCGATCATCACTGTAGAGCTATCAAAAAGTATGTTTTCGTAAGTTTCAGGTGGTAATTTTACCGTTGCTGAAATAGCCGTTGTTTCAGAATTCTTCTGAATGGAGTAATTTAAGGAGCCGTCATCAATCGCAATTTGTCGATGCAATTCTTTTTCGCCTGCTTCATCAATCAAAAATCCTTCTTTTGCAAAACTGTTAATCACCGTTTCTAAAAGATGTTGTTTGGTGCTATTCCAGCCCAAATCTTTGATTGTTTCATAACCCATTGAAAATGAGGACGCATTTGGACCAAATCTACAGATGTTGACGTTGGCACCCAAGCCTTCCAGCACCAAAAACTTATTTTCTATATGATCTTTTCCGGGTAGCATCCCTACGATATAGGAATCTACGACGTTTTCGATATTGACCAATTTGATTTCTTCATCAGATTGAATCGTTTCAATTAATTGATCCTTTTCTTCTTTAAGGATATCATGAATCTCGACGGGTAATACGATCGACATCACCAAAGGAGATGTAAATTGAATACCAATCCGCTCGAGATGGCTTTTGTACGCAGTTTTTATCTGACCGATATGTGATCGATAAGCCTCTGAAAATGAAGTGTCAAATGGTTTATAATAATCCCCCTCAAGACTCAACAATTTCACAACGTCGGTCTGAACTGCAGCAAGCACTTTTGACCTAGTGAAAATTATACACAGCATATATAAGTTTGCTCTAAAGTATGTTAGATAACTAATCTAATATTATCCCAATATAAGTGCCAATAATGAAGGGGGGAAAACAGGCTAGAATAAAAGAAGATGTGTAATCTACTTAGCAACTACAATTTACATATAATAAACTTATATGCTCAAAAAAATACACATTAATTTTTCAGATTTTTTGAGCTTGTTTTCGGTGTCATCAGCCACAATTGACCATAATGATGCAAATTACTTGCTGCTTGACCTGCCTCATTCCCAATACCCTTGTAGACATCAATGTGTCCGGGTCCTTTGATGATTCCTCCAACATCTTGTGCTAGCAGGTATTTGAATTCATGGTGAGAAAACTTTCTATTATCATCCAAAACAGGTACTGCAGCTAATAAACAACTTCCCAATGGGATCAAGCTTTTGTCAACTGCTACCGAAACATCTGGAGTTAATGGAACATATCCTGCACCAATGGTTTTTTGATTCTTTTTAGGTTTAAAGAAAACATAGGATTGATTAGAATTTAGTATTTCATCTGTCAAATTCTTATTGCAGCCAATATAGTTACGAATTGATTTCATAGAACTAAATTGAGGAGTAATCATTCCTTCTTTGATCATATATTGACCAATACTGCTGTAAGGCTTTCTATTACTACCTGCGTGAGCATACAATTCTTGAGTGCCATCTGGATACTCAACATATCCCGATCCTTGCAATTGCATATAGTAGATATCTAATTTATTTGCGGCATAACCGATTTCAAGACCTAATCCTTCAAATGCTCCATTTTCAATTTCTTCACGAGTTGGCAAAGGACCATCCCATTTTTTAGGTTTTGAATAAATTGGATAAGGAAATTTAGCCGACTTGTATTTTGATGCTTTAATGACCGGGGAATAATAACCAGTCACTTTTACATTTCCATCATTTTTGATACCAGAAATTTGATGCGCATCAAAATGCTCCGATAAGTCTGATGGATCAAATTGACTTTTTATCAACAATTTAATTGCATCTTCCAATTGATCTGATGATAACAATAAGTTTCCGGCATTCATCGCAGGATTTTTCTTACGATACTTTAAAAGCTGTAAGTTATTTTCGAGTGCTTCTATCAAATTTGGCGTTACCTCCGGATATTTGATTTCACCATCTGCAGCCTTGTTATAGATTTCACTTAAGAAAGGTCCATTTTTAAGATGTCCTTGTTTGGAGTATTCATTTAGGTCTTCAACTTCTTCTTCAACTACTTGAATAGCTTCTTGTTCAGATGGGCTAATTGAATAAAGAAAAAAAGCATAAAAGACGACTAAGAACAAAAATTTTAAATTGTTCATGAAAATTGATATTATGGGATTGTTATAATTTGTGCCGCAAAAGTAAGCACTCCTACTTATATTAACAAGTATTAATGTATAAACAACAAATAAAGAGCCAAATCGCTCATTTCTTAGGAATTAAGCCCCTACAAGTGACGCTTTTTTGGAAAGGTAGAGTAGGTTTATATGCTATACTTAATGCATTGAATATCAGTGAACTAGATGAGGTGATTTTACCTGCTTTTACTTGCGTTGTGGTACCAAATGCTATAATCTATAAAAAGGCCATTCCTGTCTATGCTGACATAAACGTTAAAACCTACAATATAGATGTGTCGATTGTAGAAAAAAAAATCACATCTATGACAAAATTGATTATTGCTCAAAATACTTTTGGGCTATCTAGTGATATCGACGCACTTCAAAAGCTAGCAGATCGACATAACATTCATTTGATAGAAGATTGTACACATGGATTTGCCGGGACTTACAAATCAAAACAAAATGGGACGATTGCAGGCGCGTCTTTTTTCAGTTCACAATGGAATAAAACCTTCTCAACAGGAATTGGCGGTTTTGTCGTTGCCAATGATGAATCTTTAATTGCTCCTTTAAATGAATTTGAAAAGTCGATGGAAAGTCCTTCTTTGATAGAAAGGAGAATACTTCACACGCAAATTAATATCAAAAATAACCTACCCGAATTCGCATACTGGTCGGCGGTTAAAACCTATCGGAAACTTAATTCGATTCAATTAGTTCCTGGATCATCTTCAAACGATGAGTTGGCATCACCTATTATGCCGGACGGATACTTGAAAGGAATGTCAGAAATTCAAGCCAAGAAAGGTATTAACGAAATTGAAAAAATTGAATCCAATTTAAACCACAGAAAAAAAATTGCAAAGTGGTACGATGATGCTATCGTGAAAATGGGAGGGACAAAATTATTTCTACCCAATTTTGCAGAACATACGATTATCAAATATCCACTTTTGGTCAAAGACAGAACCACTTTTATGAACCTGGCTATCAAAAATCAGATCCCTTTAAATGATTGGTTTTTAAGTCCGATTCATCCAATTACAAATGGGTTTGAAAAATGGAATTATCATTACGGTGACCATCCGAATGCAGAGTTTATCAGTAGTCACATTGTAAATTTGTTGACCGATATTTCAATTGCAAAAGCAAAGAAAACCATACAATTTCTCCATAAGTTTAAAGAGCAAATCTTATTTGAGCAGAATTAAGTTAATAAGTTAGCCAAAGTCTCCTTGTCACAAATTGATGGGAATCACGACATTAACTAAATTCAAATGCCACTAATTTTACAATCTGTCTTATTAGTCCAACAATTAACACAAATAACTATATCATATTTGAAATAATATTAATACTTTGTGTAAAGATTCCCTTACCGAATATCAAAATCATTATACAATAGTGCGCTAAGAGTGCGGTATTTTTATCGATACACCCATATCATAGAAATCCGAAATGTAGCGGTCTATTTTAGTATTAGTTCGACATTTATTTTGAGCACTCCCAACTCAAATGTTATTTCCCCATTTCAAACAATTCAAAACCTAGTTAAATGAAAATTTTATTTACATCTGTTGTTGTTTTTGTACTCACGCTTTTATCACTGAATACCAGCGCACAATGTTTTGGTGGACAAATTTACACCAATGGAAATGAGACGACTATTGATCTTTGTACGGATTTTCCTGCTGAAACTCAACCACTTTATACTTCTGGAAATGCGGGTGTTTCCTATGACTTTGTTTTGACAGATGAGAATAATGTCATTACCTCATTTTTATCAGAAAATACAATTTCATATAATGATCTATTGGCGGTAGCTGAATCGACTTCAAGGATTTGGGGATTCTCCTATACTGGAAACAGGCTAGCTGAAGTTGGCGATTTAGTATGGGGGCTTCCTTATTCAGATGAATGTTATGCCATTTCATCAAATGCAATCTTCCTTAATTCAGTAGAAGTAAATGGTGGGATGTTGTCTAGTTCAGAAGGAACGGATGAAATTTTTATTTGTTTGAATGACAACGTACCGGATGTTTTTGGTTTTTTCAATGACTCCAATTCTACTGGAAATTATACTTATCTAATTACAACAGAAGACAATAATTTAATCTCCACAACTACTAATAGTTTTCTGGATTTTACTTTTAATCCAATCGGTATTTGTAAAATATGGGGTCTTTCGCATACTGGTAATCTTACGATTACGACAGGGATGAATATACTTAACAATAATATTACAAATGGATGTGAGGACTTATCCGATAACTCGATTACAGTAGTAAGAGATTATGTAGAAGGAGCGCAAGTTTTTTCATCTACTGGTCAAAGTCATTTGTTTGTTGAGGTCGGTGATGGTATCCCTGATGAAGTCACTTTTGTTACCAATACTTGGGCTGCACCCAATTACGTGTACGTAATAACAGATGCTTCGAATACGATATTGGAGATCACCTCAAATGACACTAAAGATTTTGAAGAAGCGGGGCCAGGTATCTGCAGAATTTGGGGCTTTGCATATACGGGAGATGTTTTAGTTGAACCAGGTGATCAAATTTTCGGTACTCAATTTTCTACAGGTTGTTTTGATATTTCAAGCAATGCTTTGCAGATTGAGCGTACAGGTGATTCAGTGGTAGGAGGAAACGTAGATGGTGGGGTTGTAGGAATTGATGGAGGTGGTTCTTTTCAAGTTTTATGCCCTGACAATGAAACAGAAAACGAAGTGAACATGAACAATAATTCTGTAGCTACCGAACTGTATACTTACATTATTACAGATGAAAATAACAGTATAATCACATTTACAGAAACGACCTCAATTATCTTGTCAGCTTTTTTACCTGGAACGTTGAGAATTTGGGGCGTGTCACATGAAAATATGTTGAATTTTATCCAAGGAGATGACGTAACATCAACTGTTTTGTCCGATTTTCCATATGATCTTTCAGACAATTTTGTAACCATTGTCATTTCCATTCCAGAAGCGCATTCACTGATCTCGAATGTCGATGCAAATGGCTTTGTGTGCGCTGGTTTAGCTGGTATCGCTGCTCAACATACAGACCAAGTAATAGGGAATGTAGACTACATTATTACAGACGAAAATAACATCATAGTCGATATAGCTGAATCTTCGCCGATCGCTTATCCTGAAGGTTTGGTTGGAAGAATTTATGGAGTTGCTCACTTTGATCCATTGACAATTCAGATTGGAGATGAGTTGTCGGGTACTCTTTCCGATGGATGTTTTGACCTGACAGATAATTTCATTGAAGTCAATGGTCAGACTGAAGTAGATGGTGGAATGGTTTCTTTAATTGAAGGGACGACATCGATTAATATTTGCAGTAATGATGGTAATCCTGATTTGTTGGTCTATCAAAATAGCTCCACTTCCTCAACTGAATATGGGTATATTATAACAGATGATTTTGGAAATATTTTAGCATTTATCATCGGAAATTCTACGGACTTTGATGCCGCCGTTCCTGATAATTATCGGGTTTATGGGTATGCATTTACAGGAGTTCCAATTGCACTGCCTGGGGATCATATTGACGGTGTATTGACAGATGGTTGTTATGAAGTTTCGTCAAATTTTATAGAAGTAATTTCAGCAGAAACTTTCGGTGGAGTTATCTTTTTGGAAGACGAATCTACAAGTATTGTTTTATGTGCAGGTGCTGATAACAATGAAGTTGCAATTCTTGTAAATACGACTTCATCAGCTGATTATGCTTTTGTTATTACCGATGCGACTGGAATTATTATAGATGTTTCTACGGAAAATAACTACGTATTTGATCCAGCAACTCCACCTGGCAGCTATTCTATTTTTGGATATTCCTATGTCGGCAATTTGCAATCACCAATTGGACAAGAAATATTTAGTGCGGATATTTCAGATGGTTGTTTTCAGCAAGCTTTTACATTTATTCAGGTGAATATGGATGATTCAGTGGTAGGTGGAGAGATTGCCACATTGGATGGGGGCGTGTTGGATACGATTTGTGTAGAGGATAATGTGGAGGATATTATTACTTTCCAAAGCAACACCAATTTTACAGGAACCTATCTATATTTTATTGTGGATGAAAATGGAGTTATCGCAGAGATTCTTGAAGTATCTAATACTTCATTTGATTTTGAAACATTAGGAATTGCGACTTCTACCGTTTATGGATTGGCTTATACAGGAGACTTATTATTAAATGTTGGAGATAATTTCAATGAAGCTGTTTTTTCAAATGGGTGTAACGATTTGAGTAATGCCATTACAATTGTCAGTGTCAACGAAGGCCCAGCTTGTGAACCGCTTATGCCTGACAATGATGCTCAAAGTAGATGGATGGACACAGCAGATACGCACGCTAATATCAAGTACTTCTGGAAGTTGAATGCAACTCCTAATCCAGTACAGAATGAGTTAACCGTAAACATTGAGAAGCTCAATACCTTTCAAGGAAGCGGATTGTTAAAAGTGATGAATATGACTGGTCATGTTATGTATCAATCCAATTTCGAAGCTGATGAATCTATATTGTTAGAAACTTCTGAATGGCATACCGGTGTTTATATCTTGACTTTTGAAACAGCGGATGAAATCATTTCTCAAAAATTGTTTAAGCGATAATCTATTCCGCTAAAAAGGACTAATCAAAATCAAATGACTCCAAAGCGGGTCAACGATAATAAACTTGGGGTTACCGATAGCAATCGGCAACCCCAAGTATTTTAAGTATAGTAGTCTAGCTCTGAATGGGCGCAGCAATTGACTTACTGCTTCACCAACTTCCTAACCATCACCCCATGCTCAGTAGCCACTCTAACAAGATATAACCCATTTGATAAATTGTCTAATCCATCAAAGCGATATTGATGATTTCCACTGGCTAATTTGCCTAATACATTTCGTTGTACCAACCGACCATCGAGTGTCAATAAAGAAACGGTTACTTCATTTAAAGTATTCAAATCAAGATGGACAGTTACTTCATTTACAAATGGATTCGGATTGACTTGAACAGAATTAATACCCGTTTCAATTTCATTGGTTCCAACACTACAAGCAGTTATAAAATCGAAATTTGCATAAGCACTAACAGAAGTAGGACAAAAGGTTCGTAGTCTTAATTCATAAGGTTCACATGGATCTAATCCGTCAATGGTGTGCGGTACCTCGAGGATAGACAAAACTTCCCATTCTGATGCACCTAATTTACGGTGATTAACTTCCCAACTAATCCCGAAATTTGAAACATCCCAATCCAAAGTGACACTGGTCATCGTACTATCGATCACCAATCCGAATGGTTCTTCACATGGTATTTCCGGAGAGAAAAAAGCAGTAATTTCATCGCCAGATTCTAAACTTAAGGTGATGGCTTCATTGAAAGCATTGGGCTCAAAAGTATTTTCTCCAACTTCCCAGAAATAAAAAGTTTCGCCAGGATTTGGAATCGCTGTCAACTCTAATTGAATACCACCAAAATAAGTGGTTGCCCAGGGATAATTCTCACCAATTAAAGTATTGGCTTTTACTCGGCCCGCTCCTTCCGGTTGTACATTGATGATCACATCAAAAGGACCAGAGATTCCTTCATCTTCATAACAATCTACTATCGCATCATCAATAATCGTACATCTGGTTTCAATAAAATCTTTCAATGTTTGGACATTATCTTCCCACTCACCGATACTCCCACCCCAACGATCCACATGTCTTGTCATCTCAGGAGCAATCCGCATAATCATAGAATCCAATAACGGAATCATGTAGTCGCAACTAAAAAATGTGTTGTTCAAATCCGCATAGCGATTGATGTATAAAGCCAAGAAATCTTCGTTTTCTAGAAGGTCAGTAAACATCTCAATATGTCCTTCAAAATCCACAAAACCAATTTCTTCAGGATCACATGGATCTGCATTCGCACTTTGATCAGGAATGCCCGTATAATTGATGTAGTGACCAAAAGTTGCATCCTCATCCCAAAGTGCATATCTCCATTTTTTTGCTTCCCCATCCGGATGTCTACCTCTCCACCAAGCAGTATTCCAATTCAACCAATCCGCAGAAACGATGTGGGCATGAAGAATTACATAATCAATTAAACTCAATACCTCCAGCCGTTCTTCGACCCATGCATAATTGACAGTATCAGTCATGTCATTTGAAGCAATATAAGCAGTCAATTCATCCCAATCTGCTCTACTTCCGTATTCTTCCCAAGTACCACCCCACGTTTTTATAAAATCAATATCGAACAAATCTTGATTGTAATATTCATCTGTAAAATCATGGTCATCCACTTTTTCACGAATTTCATAAACACCCCAATATTCACCATCTACATACATAATACATGGCTCGTAAGTTCGCTCATCCATCTCCATTCCAGCCAATCCTGACAAGGTGTGCACATAGGCATCTCGAATCATCGCTCCTCCAAACTCAAACGGATAATTATCATTCGCACCTGCTTTTATAATCAATCGTTGGAAGCGATCTCTATTGGTTAAATTAAACATGTCAAATAACTCATTTTTGACGGCATAATCATCACCAAATTGATCACGCGCGATAAAATCAATTCCTCTTTGATTGTAAGCCCAGGAGTCATTTCCATGTTTATTGAATTCTCCTGTAACATCACCTACACGATCACCAGTTTCGTCAAATAACTCAAAAGAACCTACGGGTTCATTGAAGTCTCCATTCATTAAAAAGTCAAGACCATCACCTGCAATTGAAATTACTTTTACAGAATGACTCTCGTTGATAAAGAAAGTAGCGTAGTCCGTAAAACTTTTTGGCACCGCTTGATCACTATGGTAAGCAACCGCTTTTACAACGGTCGTGTTGGAAATAGTGAAAGGAGCAGTATAAATCGCAGAACCCAAATCTGGCTCAGATCCATCTAATGTATAATGAACCGTTGTATTAGGATCAATATCATCAATTGTCACTACAACATCGCTGGTATAAAATCCAGCAGCAGGATTGATCGATGGTTTTTGAGCATACTCCAATATTGGATTCACATTCGATGCGCCTGGAGTTGGTAGACGAAAAATTCCCCAAGTATTTGCCCCATCAGTAATACGACCTCTTGAGTGAGTTACTTGATTTGGAATATCTAATTCATGAACATCCAAAACAATTCCATTTGGATCCGCTAAAACCACTCCTTCTGAACCTTTGCATTGAGTGATTTTGAAATTGGTATGGATGTCGTTGCCAATCAACATATCTCTTTTGGATGCCCAAATCAATAAATGGTCATTAGCGCCAATGCTTACACCATTTGGGAATTGCCATTTAGTAGGATTATCTGGTTTATCACTTAAATAATAACCAGAGAGATCAATGTTTGTATTTGTATTGTTGTATAATTCAATCCAATCTTCATCATTTCCGAAATCGTCATAAAATTGATCGTAATTGGCAGCAGAAAATTCATTAATCACGACTCCATTTTGAGCCTGAAGTGAAATCGTGAAAATCGAAAGTACGATGAGTAGAATATTTCTAAAGTTCATTGGTGGTCGTTTTGTGTTAGTAATATTACAAGACTAAAATAGTATAATGATCTATTTCAAATTTTTTTAATATGGCATTTGTCGGTTACTACCTACAATTATTGCGGCTTGGTCATGGTGAGGCTATATATGTGTGGTACATCTGCTCCTAATATATCCCACTTATATTGACCCGGCGCGATTTCGATCATATTAGGAGAAATCTTAAAATGGGTATATGGGTATTCTTTAAATTCGGTGATAATAAGCCCTTCTTGAATTAACGGGTTCATAATTTCCATCAATGAGTGGTTCCAAAAATATTCCTTTTTTTTGATGGCAGCATCATGGTCAGCATAAGTTCCTTCCTCTTCTTCAAGGTAAGGTCCCTTGTTGAAATAATGATAATCTACTTTCCCATTGTCCCAATCAAATACATTAAAAGTAGGATGAAATTCTGCAATATAAAACAGCCCACCTGGTTTTATATAATGGTTAACAATACTTGCCCATTTGACCAAGTCAGGTAACCAGCAAGTCACCCCGTATGAGCAGTAAACAATATCAAACTGCTCCTCCAAATGTGCGGGCAAATCGTAGACATTGCACTCAATGAATTTTACATCCAATCCAAGTTCTTCATTCAAATTCCGAGCGGTTTTAATACCCTCACTAGAAAAGTCAACACCAGTCACTTTGGCGCCCATTCTTGCCCAAGACATACTATCTTGTCCGAAATGACATTGAAGATGCAACATTGTTTTTCCGCTTACTAAATGACCGATTGCATCCAAATCAAATGAGACTAACGAAGTCTTTCCTTTCTTGAATTTTTCATTGTCATAAAAATCTGATTTGAGGTGGTGAGCAGTTTTTGCATCCCAAAGTGCTTTATTCACAGCGAAGTAGTCCTCCATGGCAGGTTTTTTAGGTAAATTATTACGATATTTGATGTTCAATTAAAATTGAATAAAAATAAAGT
Organism: uncultured Saprospiraceae bacterium; assembly: GCA_937928575.1. GTDB lineage: Bacteria > Bacteroidota > Bacteroidia > Chitinophagales > Saprospiraceae > CALDGQ01. The sequence goes on from CALFWW010000128.1 coordinate 18,270, forward strand.
AATTATGGCAGAAACAAAGAAGCCGGGGAAACAAATGAATATTGAGTTACCTGAAGAGATTGCAGAAGGAATATATAGTAATCTTGCAATCATATCTCATTCACATTCAGAGTTTGTAGTAGATTTTATCCGTTTAATGCCGAATGTCCCGAAGGCAAAAGTTAAATCCAGAATCGTATTGACACCAACTCACGCCAAAAGATTGATGCGTGCTTTGGTTGATAATGTTAATAAATTTGAAGCTCAATTTGGACCAATCAGTGAACCTGAACAGCCACCAATGCCTCCTATGAATTTTAATACTCCAAAAGCGCAAGCCTAATTTTTTATTAGTTCGTGCAGCGTTTTTGTCAACCAATGGCACTCTTATACACCCTTGTCTTGCTTTGTTTCACTGTAAACGAAGCTTGCATTTATTGTTATAACAGTCAAATGATTTTGCTATGAAACTATTCTACCATTCAATCTCAACGATTTCCTTATTGTTACTTTTGATTTTTAGTACGAGTATATCTGCTGAAAATCGAAATTTAATCGAATGCGATGCTGGATTTTGGGTATTTCCAGAAGGACCTGCTACATTTTTCGAACCGCATCATCATTATGACGAAGCAAGCTATTTTTGGGATTTCGGTGATGGCAATTCAAGCACTGAAATCAGTCCTTTTCATGAATATGAAGCGGATCCAGATAATTTTGTTTTTGTGATAACACTTACTATTACATTAGCAGATGGAGAAACTTGTAGTTATACAGAGGAGTTTGAATTGATGTCAGAAGAATGTAATTCGATGTTTGAATATGAAGTTCAAAGTGATGGACTGACTGTAAATTTCGAAGACGGCTCTTGGGGAATTATTACCTCTTGGTTTTGGGATTTCGGAGACGGTAATACTTCGAATTTGCAACATCCTATACACGAATATGAGGTGGAAGGCGATTATTTTGTGACCCTCGCGGTAGCTTGTTTGGGGGGCGAAACGAATGAAATGCAAATGCCAGTCAATGTTTCCTACGAACCGATTGAATGCTATGCAGGCATTGACATTTTAGACGAATTTGGTTTTTTATGGTTTAGTGCATACGGTCCTCAAGGATCAACTTATCATTGGGATTTTGGAGATGGAAACACAAGCGAAGATGAAATTGTACAACATAATTATGAAGGAGCAAATGGAGACCTAATTGAAGTAGTAGTAACACTGACAGTTACGACGCCAGATGGGCAAACTTGTTCGACTGCCTACGACTTGGTCCATATTATTTTCATTGAGTGCAATGCAATGTTTGAATATTATCCAACGAATGATGACCCTCTATTGGTGCAATTTTTTGATACTTCTTGGGGAGAAGCTGTAAGTTGGACTTGGGATTTTGGAGATGGAAATACTTCTAACGAACCAAATCCAGTGCATCTATATAACGCACCTGGTGAGTATATTGTTAATTTGATAATCGAATGTGAAGATGGACAAATCAGCGAAATGCCGATGCTCGTTCACCTTGAAAGCAATCAGATTATTTGTGATTCTTCTTTTCAAGTAGACTGGAATGGAAATGAATATTATTTCTATCCAAATTATTATGATCCAGAAGCAACCTATTACTGGGTTTTTGGTGACGGAAATACCTCCAATGAAATGACACCAATCCATTTTTATAATGGAGAACCAGGAGATGTCTTTGTTGTTGATATGACTTTGACCTTGCCAGATGGACAAACGTGTACAGAAAGTTTTGAATTGATAATTGAAGAAATCGATGAGTGTACTTCAATGTTTGAATATTGGGTGATTTCTGATGATGGCTTAACGATAGAGTTTAATGATCAATCTTGGGGGAACATAAATAATTGGTCATGGGATTTTGGAGATGGCAACTCAAGTACTGAACAACATCCAGTTCATACCTATTCAGCTTTTGCAGATTATGAAGTTTTCTTAACTATTGAATGTGCAAATGGAGAGGTGAATACGATGGTCATGCCCGTTCATGTCGGTAATGGAGGTGATTGTGATGCATATTTCGGTTATGGACAAGAATTAAATGAAGTTTACTTTTATCCATATATGGAATTTCCTGAAACTTCCTATTTATGGGATTTTGGAGATGGCAACTCGAGTACTGAAATGTATCCAATACATCAATATGATTTGAGTAATGAACCGATGGAAATTAATGTTACGCTTACATTGATTTTGGCGGATGGGACCACTTGCACCTTTACACAATTCATCTTCCTAGAGCCTTTGGAATGTACATCCATGTTCAGTTATTATCCGATTAATGACAACGAATTTGAAATTCAATTCATTGACGAGTCCTGGGGAATTCCTACTTCTTTCGAATGGGATTTTGGTGATGGCAATACGAGTACAGAACAAAATCCGATTCACACTTATGCTGAAGCGGGAATTTATGATGTAACCCTAACGATTAATTGTGTCGGAGGTGAAACGAATTCGATGGTAATGGACGCAGTTGTTGGAGATGTTCAGTATTGTGAACCAGGGTTTTGGTACGATATAGATTTTAGTCAGAATACTTTTTATTTCCACCCATATACCATAGCGGATGATGCTGTTTATAATTGGGATTTCGGTGACGGAGCTATAAGTAACGAACAAACACCAGTTCACACCTATATTGGAGGGCAGGAACCATTAGAATTTTTGGTCACTTTAGAAGTGATACTTTCTGATGGTCAAATCTGTACTTATGAAGAATATATCTTTGTTGAACCTGTAGAGTGTACGGCCATGTTTGAATACGGGTCAGCACCGGATAATAGTATGGTAGTTACATTTTGGGATACTTCTTGGGGGACGGTGTCTTCTTGGTTTTGGGATTTTGGAGATGGCCATACCAGTACCGAGCAAAATCCAACCCACGTATTTGAAACGGATGGCGTACACTATGTTACATTAACCATTACCTGCATTGGTGGAGAAGTAAATACAATCACTATGGAGGTTCATACAGATCAAAATGCTCAGTGTGAAGCAGCTTTTACTCATTATATATTAGATGATTGGGGTGTTTACTTTGAATCAGCATTGATATATGATGATGCTACTTATTTTTGGGATTTTGGAGATGGTGAATTTTCTGAAGAAATGATGCCTATACATTATTATCAAAATGAAGGATGGTATCCAATATTTTTAGAAATTATATTGCCCAATGGTACACTCTGCCATTACGAATCTGAAATCTTGATTGGAAGTGATGAACCCGTTTTACCAATACACTGTGAGGCGTTTTTTAATTTTGAACAGGCAGGTGATCCGATGACTATTTTCTTCTTCAATCAGTCATTTACAGACAATGATGAAATCGAATTTCAATGGCATTTTGGTGATGGTGCTGTTAGCAATGAACCAGATCCGGTTCATCAATATGAAACGCCAGGTGTATACATTGTTACACTAACGATTGTGAGCGGAGATTGCATCAATACATTCCCAATGCAAATTTTTATTGGTGACGAGACATGGTATCCGGAAGGATGTCAAGCATTGTTTTTACCGGTTGAAACTTCCTCAGGATACATTTTTTATGACTTATCTCAAGGAAATGTTGCTTCGTATTTATGGGATTTTGGAGATGGAAACCTAAGCACCAATGAAACACCTTTCCATAATTATGCACTTCCTGGTGATTATGAAATTACCTTGACGATTATAACAGAAGATGGCTGTGAAAGTATGTTTAGTATTACGATTTCAAGTCTTGGATTTATGGGTAATGCGATGCAAGCTTATATGGTAAGTGCTACCTCGGATATTGATTTTGTCCAAGACCCAATAATTTATCCAAATCCCGTTAGTGATGTTTTAAATGTCTCGTTGGAACTGGATCAGTTCGAAGAGATTACGATTGAAGTTATTTCTATGGAAGGTAAATTACTTCGAACTTACAACAATACATTTTCAATTGGTGGGCAAGTCTATGCAATCCCGATCAACGATCTTCCTTCTGCAATGTATATGATAAAAGTTACCTCCAATAGTAAGAAAGAATTTCATACTAGATTTGCGAAGTTGTAATTTTTGCAACAACAATAAGTCTTTAACGAATCATAAAATAGCAACGTGTTTTAAAAATACGTTGCTATTTTTTTTGCTAGAAAGCATTAAATCTAATTTGTAATAAGTGTTGTTTTCATCAAATAAATCAAACTTGCAAAGTGCTTTTAACCAATTCAAGACTACCTAATACACGGTATATATGTGTTAAAGATGATAAGTAATTGAAAATTAAACACCGTAGAAATTGTTGAAAATACAATTACTACATAAGTGATTGATTACTAATGGATAAGGTATGATGTATTGAAGTATTCTTGTTTTTACTAATTTTTGAGGCATTGACGTAATATAATGATAGTTAGATAGTTATGCATACAAGAAATAATTCTCAATATTTGTAATATTGACTGTCACATTTTAGGAATACATGTAGTTTTATGTTTAAATGACGGAGCAAATTAAGTTTTTGTATTATCTTTAAATTCAAGTATTCTAGTATTTTCCCAATAACGCTCCATTCCGATTACATTTTTTGTTGTGCAGCTTGTCTTTTGTGCGCTTACTAAGCAAAACGTTATTTGTCCGAAATTCAAATTTCTGACAACGATAATATAGAACTCAATATTCCATTCCGATTTATCGCATCTACAATGTTAGGTGTATCCCAACCATTCCGATCGTGTTGTTCGAATTTGCAATAGTCTTGTGACAATGTACACACGTGTAGTTGCTGAATATTAAAAACCCATGATTCAAAAAAAGTTCCTTCCTTCTCAGGTAGCGGTACTTTCAAGCCTAACTTGATTCTTTGGGGTGTTTCTATTCTTCTAAGATTAATCTTATAACTGCGTTTTGTCATTTATCTCACAAGCGAGTGTTTTTGTAATTTAATTGTTATAAAAGCAAGTTAAATTGTATATATCGAATGTAATTTAAACTAGGCTCTTAATCTAAAAGATATTAAAATGAAAAACAAGCAATATTTGTCAACGCTGCTGTTACTAAGTATTTGTATACTTGCCGTGAGTAACAATACAAATGCGCAATGCACAATTAATTTTGAAAATGATGGAGATATGCTCTTTGGAGATATTATGCCTAACTCAGGAGATATTGTGAATTTTGATGCACCAATTCTTGATGCGGGTTGCTTCAATGTTCTGGATGAGAATTTATGCACTTGTCCTCTAGCTGGAGGCGGAGGTGCTGATGATGTGTGCTTAATGTTTGAGATTGAACCTATTTTTGATGTTTATGGAGGGGTGACGTCCAATTATGATGGGGGTGTAGCTCATCAAATTACCCATGAAAGCACTGGATTTAGAGGTACTATTCCGGTAGGTGATGTTAATGCAAGAGAAGCAACAACTGGTGATGTTTTATGCTACAATATAAAAGTTGATTTCGCAGATCACTTGGTACAAACAGCATGTGATGTAGCTGTCAATGTAACTAGCATTAATACTTTTGGTGAAGGTTTTGAGTCAGCTGCTATTGTATTTCTTGATGAAACTGATACTCCTTACGGAACAGCAACATATAATGGATTTTATGCAGATCCAGATGGTCCAGGAGGAATACATCCAGGAGTTGTTGCGACTTGTCCAGCGACACAACCTACATTGAATCCAAATCCTTGGACTTTCACTGGTACAGGTGTGTGGCTTGCTGATGAACAAGTTACTACGATTCCTTTAGCAGGAGATGCTTGTGAGCATACTGCTGGTGTTAATGGAACAAATAACAATACAGATCCTACTGGTATAGATGCCGGCTTGGCACCTTGTGATTTAGTAGGAGGTTTTTTATTCAGAGTTTGTTTAGAAAATGTTGAAACAGCAACTGCTGACGATCCAGCGGTTACAACTCCTATTGCAACTACTTTTACCAATACACTTAATGGTTTTGATGCGGTTTTAAGGTGTTGTCCCGAGACAAATTTAGTGGCAGCAACAGATGCAACCATTTGCGATTTAGGATCTGAAATCACGGATTGGAAAGCACTTGTAGAAACAGTTGGTCCAACTGGTGGAATCACAATGGCTCCTATCACTCCAACAACAGTTTCTTATTTATATTCTTCAGTTGGTGCTTATGAAGGAGTTTATACAGCTGCCGATTTTGCAGCACTAGCGCCTGAGGCAGAACCTGCTCATGCACATTCTGGTGCTGGATGTACTGATGAATTAGAAACAACTTACGCATACGTAGTTTGTGATAAAGGAGAAGTGATGTGTGAAGGTATGGTATGTGAAACAGATCGTTATGAAGTTACTTTAGTAAGCGAGATTGATTTGACATTTTTCCCTCCTGCTCAAACACCTACGATTACCCTGGACAACTTAGTCTGCAACTATTCCATCGCACCTGCTTGTACTGGTGACGTATTATCGCCATCAACCTTTGGTCCAATTGCTCCCGATGTAGATCCTCCTGCTTTTGATGTAATGGTCACAACTGCAAATGGCTGTACTGGAACTTTTAGCTTAGATCCAATAGCGTGTCCACCAATTCCTTGCGAACCAGATTGTGGAATATTTCCAGCAAACACAATATCTAATTAAAATTAATAGCATTTATACTTATAAAAGTAATAGCATTAAAACTTTCAAGAAAAAAAATAGATAATGAAGAAATTTACATATTTCATTTTAGCCTTCCTTTTTACGCTTAGTTTACAAGCTCAAGAATTTTGCAGTGATTTTGGAGAGGGTGAATTTATTGACCTATGTGTTGAACAAATGGGTGCAGGAACAACCGGACCGATGATGTCAAACACGCTAGATATTTTTGATGCAATGACTGGTGCAGCTGGTTCGGATGGTATTGCTGATGTTCAACTTACAATTGAGTCAGTTGTTTGTCCAGCAACGGATGCATGTGCTCAGTCATCCGGTAATATTGGTGCTTGTATTGGAGGTTTAGGAGCCTTAGGTACTACCTCAGATTTTGCTGCAGATTTTAATGCAAATTCAACTGGACCTGGAGGACAAAATACCTGCGTCAATGCTGGTGGTTATGTTTGCGTAACAATAGATTTTCTGAATGGATTTAGCTCCACTGCAATGGGTTTTAATTTGGCTCAATCCAGTAATAACGGTTCTTCGGAAGGATATGAGGGGTCTTTTGGTTTTGTAACAGCTGGAACTGATGCCAATGGAGCACCTCTTGCGCTGCCAGCAATTACAATCGGTGACTTTTGTAATTATACCAATGCAGAATACATTGCTGGAACATCTGTATCTACTTTTTTAGGAGCCACTGGGCCTGGTACTTATCAGACGGATGAATTGAATGCTGTTTCAAACATTTGTGGTACTACTACATCCGATGGTGGAGAGGATACTGGTAGTGGTTCTGGAGCAACCAATGGAACCAATGCAACAGTAGCTAATCCAAACTTAGGTTTAGCTCCTACAGATATTATCACACAAGTAAAACACATCTATTTTTATTCATCAACACCAAGTACTGATTGTGATAATAATGGCCTTACAGCTGCGAACTCAAATCCTTCTGGCTCATGGTCAGATGTAGATTTCTGTTTTGCAATTCCTTGTAGCTATAGTTTTGAAATAACAGATCCAATTCCTGATTGTGGACTTTTTGATATCACTTTATCAAATATTCTTGAATCTGGTTCTGGTACTGGAACCTATGATGTACTCTTGGGAATTGATGGTGCCGTGCCAGCAATTATCGCAACTGCTTTAACTGGAGCTACTTTTACAAATGCATCAATCACTGGTTTGGTAGCTGATGGCATGACAACTTATACTTTTATTATTCAGGAAAGTGGCAATGATACTTGTCAGTCTGATCCTATTACGATAACAGCTCCAAAAGATTCTACACCTGATTGTGATTTTGGAGGAACATTTCCAGTAAACCCAGGTAATTAATCATTTCTAATTGAAATGAATATCGAAAATTTAAAAATTAGAATGATTATGAAAAATTTGAACTTATATAAGAATATATTTTATGCATGGTTATTTGCTATGAGTTTTACTACCCAGCTAAATAGCCAATGTGTCTCACAAAGCTTTGAAGGAGGCGACACTTGGGGTATTACTGCTGGTGTTCCTACAACTTCCACAGGAAATGGTTCAAATCCAACTGGACCGTTTGCCTCAGATGGCAATACCGGGTGGATAATAAACAACACAACGGAGTCTATAAACTTAGCTTGCATTGACATAACAGGTCTTACTGGCGTGACTATTTCATTTGATTTTGCTTCATATTCAGGAACATCTGGAAACGGAGCAGATGCAGCAGATGATATTTTCGTCGATATCAGTTTGGATGGGGGGGCTACTTTCTCAAATGAAATTGAAATTTCAGGAAATAGTAATGCTAATTTTAGTCATGGAACAGGTGGAGGCGTTACTCATACATATATCGGGGGAAATCCGGGTACTGTTTTCAGTCTATCGGATGCCGGGCCTTCATCAATTGTTATCACTATTCCAGATGATCGTTGTGGAGATAATGTATGTGTAAATATAATTGCTGACAATAACAGTGCTAATGAAACATGGGCAATAGACAACATACAATTAAGTACCACAAGTCCAAGTTGTACTCCATTGCCTCCTGATCCACTGCCAGAAATTATTATTACGGAGATTATGTATAATTCTTGTGGAACAGATGGTTTAGGTGAATTTGTAGAGATATGTAATATCAGCACCACAGAATCATTTGATATTGGTGGTTTTGAAATAACTGAAGCAGGAGGAGTCGAAGATGTGGTTCCTAGTGGAACTATGATTGCACCTTGTGAATGTTATGTTACAGCGGTTGCTTCTTTTATGTCAAATCTTAACAATTCTGGTGATGTAATTACTATCCTAGATGCTTGTGGAAATGTAATTGATGAAGTTGATTATACTGCTGCCGCCAATGCTGGTTGTTGGGATGGTGATAACGGGATTTCATTATCGCTTGTAGATTGGAAAAACCAGGATGCAATATCGAATGATAATATGTCAAATTGGGCTCCAAGCGCTAATGCTGGAGTTTCACCAAATGGAGGTACGCCTGGTTTGCCAAATATTTACGGTGCTTGCCTTGATGTCAGTGGAGCAATAACAGCTACCTGTAATGCGGACTTCAATGTAGTTTTTGAAGTACCATACACTTTTGCAAATAGTGCATCAGTTGCAAACCCACTGATTTTAGAAGCTTACGATGGAGCTACTTTGTTAGGTAATAGTAGTATTACATCGGCAAGTGGATCTGCTACTTTTACTATTCCTGGACCAACAGTAGCACAATCTGGAGTTAATATAACAATTCTACCGCAAGGAGGTATCATTGATCAATCTTGTTATGATACAGAATTTACTATTGACATCCCGGATTGCGTTCCACCACTCTGCGAAATATCAAACCTAACAGTCAACCAAATTTGCACTGCACCTGGAACTGGTGATGACTCCTATACCTTAGAGGTATGTTTCGATGCAGCAAATTCTAGTGGTATGTTTCAAATTTTTCAAGATCCACCTGCGACAAATATGCCTAAAAATTGTATAGGTACTTATCCTCATCCTACTGATGGTCCCGGTTGTATATCTATTCCTGCAGCAGATTTTTTAGGAGATGCTTCTGACACAGAAACTGCCCTACAGCTATGCGTATTAGACGGCAACGCCCCTGCACCTGTTGATCCTGCAGTTGTCGAAGTGACAAATGCGCTCAACCAGGGAGATTGGTTAGGATTTATGTCTTGGACCGACATTGGAGGCTCCACTATTTTAGGTCAGAGTGGATGGGGAACTATGGACTTGGTTGCAATTGTCAATTCAGGAGAAGTTTGTTTACAACCAAATCAAATTAATGACCCAAATGAATTTTGGTACCAATGTCCTCCTGGAGTCAATCCTCCCAATTGCGGAGGTCCTGGAGCTCCTGGGAATAAAGAAATGACGGCCAGTATGTATGTTGAGTCTGCTCCTGGTACTTACGATGGTCAAACAGTTTCTTTCACAACAAAAATTACATCAAATACCTTTAGCTGTGGTCATACCACAGAATTATTTATTATAGAATTCACACCAGCATTTGGATTTGTTGGTACAACTACTGCCCCAGTAACTAGTTTGGGAGTTTGTAACATTATGTATACGGTTCAAGGAGCAGGAAACATAATTCAATATGGCTTCAGAACAATAGGGGTAAATGTTTGGTCAACTGATGCACCTGCTTGCGGGTCTATTAAAACTGAACCTGCGCTGCCTGTAAATGAGGCGTGTTCTGATTGTACAACATTTGATGAATTCCTTTGTGTAAACTGCGACATAACGGCAGCGACTGCAACACCAAGTGCATGTGATAATAATGCTACAGTCCCAGATGATTCAGATGATTCCTTCACATTTACTTTGGATGTGACACAAATGGATCCAACTTTAACGAACTATACGTTCGATGGAACAGCCTTAGGATTGAGTGCAGCGGAAGCTGGAATTTATGGAACTGGAGGTTATACTTCACCAGGCATAACAATAGGTGCATTGGCAGGGACCACAGTTACCTTGACGATTGTTGATGCAACCGATCCTACTTGTACTTTCGATGTAGATGTAGTGGTCCCTGAAACTTGTTCAGCATGCCCTATAATGATGACTGCTTTCCCGGTTTGTCCAGCAGGTGGTGCTCCTGGTACATTCGACATTTCTTATTCAATAATGGGAAGTGTTGGACCATTCACTATCAACGGAACGGCAGGGCTGCCTGCTACCGGAACAATCACAGGTCAATCTTACACCGCCCAAAACGACAAAGTAACTTTAACGATCGCAGATGAAGGAAATCCGGGTTGTATGATAATGTATGATGTGTTACAATTAAATTGTGCTCCTCAAACTGTATGTGATTGTACCAACAATGCAAATACACCTCCCACTTTGGATGGTCTTCAGCCTTTAACCATCAACGCAGAAGGTGCTGGAAATGGTGACGGGTACAGCATGTTTTATGTTTTGGTGGATGCAGCAGGTAATGTTGTCGCAACCAACGAAACAGGAACATTTGCTAATTTAGCAGATAGAGATTATAGCGCAACTGGATGTCCACTCACTTCATATACTGTTCATTCCGTAAATGTGTTGGATGGTGAATTAACAGAGGCACAAGCTGCGGTGGGTGCTACTTTTGATGCAGCGGCCATTGAAGCAGCTTTTTGTGCAGATGCTTCTTGTAGTGCTCCATTTACACCCGATTGTGCTTGTCCAAAACCAAGTATTATGGTCGTCAAAGATGACAATGATAATACTGATGATACACAAAGTATAATTGCAGGTACAGATGCAACATTTAGTATAACAATCACAAATGATGGTACCGAACCATTATGTAACATCGTAGTTACTGATGCGCTAACAGCGGATTGCGTACCTGCAGCAGCTGACATAGCAACTCAGATTGGAGGAGGAACTACTACAGATTTTGATCCAGGAGAAACAATTACATATACTTGTACACAAACAAATGTAATGACAAATTTCACCAACGTAATTGAAGTTACAGCAGATGGTTGTAATACAGGTATTGGAGTAATGGATAGTGATCCTACTGATGTTGTAGTCGAGCCTTGCCCAATAATCATTGTAGATGCAAGACCTGTTTGCTCAACTCTTGGAGATGGAACCTTTGATATTGTAATCAATTCTGTAACAGGTGGTGATCCTAGTAGTACTATGTTTACGTTTAATCATAATGGAGTTGATTATCCTGTAGATGGCTCAGCCACTCCTGTGACTTTATCAGGATTTACTTATACCAACCAAAACGACAAAATTTCATTCACAATAACAGATGATGCAAATCCAATAAATTGTACGGCAACTTATGATGTATTACAATTAAATTGTGTTGATCAAACTGTATGTCTATGCGAAGTTGTAACAATCAATGCACAGGCAGGTGGAAATGGAAATGGATACAGCATGTATTATGTGTTAGTTGATGCTATGGGAGTAATTATTGCTTCCAACACAACAGGTGAATTCCTTAATCTAGATCACGAAACGGATTATGTTGTTCATGGAATAAATGTAATCGATGATGATTTGGCGGCTGTTATGTCGCAGATGGTTGTTGATGGCATTTATGCTGATATTATTGCTGCCTCTGCTTTTACAGATTTATGTTCATCAAATTGCATGGCTAGCTTTAATGAATCTTGTCCTGATCCAACTTGCTCAGCTTCAGCAGCAGATGTGTGTTTAGGTGATAATATAATGCTAATGGTTGCTTCAGATAATGGAACAATTTTTAGCTGGACTGGACCTGGTGGATTTACAAGTGCAGATCAAAATCCAACGATTACAGCTGCAGATGCTGCGTATCCTGGGGTAGGTGTACATACTTATGAAGTTACGGTGACCGACCCAGATGGATGTATGACAGTGTGCGATGCAATGGTAGAAATTTTCCCAATTGCAACAGCAGATGTAATGGATGGTGGTGTACCAAACGAAGACGGCGATGGCGATCCACACACAGAGTCATTGTGTAGTGGTGGAGTTGCAGAAGGAACTTTTACTTTACTCACTGGAACTGCAGGTATTGTAACAACCGTGGATGTTACTGCTGCACCAAATGTAACAGGAGCACTGACAGCTGTTGGAGACTTATTTGCAACTGGAGCCTTAATTGAAAATGGAACTTTAGTAAATACAGGTGCTACCGCCCAAACAATTGTATATACAATTTGTCCATATGCGAATGGACCTGATGGGGTAGATGATTTAAGTTTGAATGATGACTGTATTGCATCGACTATCAATAATACGCCTGATGGTACAACCACAGAAAATTGTGTTACACATACAATAACCATTCTGCCAATAGCGACAGCAGATGTTGTGGATGCTGGAACCGCTAATGAAGATGGAGACAACGATCCGCATACAGAAGGATTCTGTAGTGGTGGATCTCCAGAAGCTACTTTCAATTTATTAACAGGAACAGCAGGGGTTGTAACTTCAGTAGTTGCTGATCCAAATATTGCAGGGGTATCAACTACTGTAAATTCAGTGTTATCAAACGGTGCAGTAATTGAACCAGGGACCTTAATCAATACCGGAACAACTGCTGGAACTGTTGTTTATACAATATGCCCATATTCAAATGGACCTAATGGAACAGATGATGGAGGAACGGGAGATGATTGTATTGCTTCCACAATTAACAATACACCTGACGGAACAACTATTGAAAATTGTATTACACATACCGTGACAATAGTACCTTTTGCAACTGCAGATGTATCAGATGGTGGAACAAATAATGAAGATGGTGATAACGATCCCCATACAGAAGGTTTCTGTAGTGGTGGAGCAGCTGAAGCAATATTCAACGTATTAAGTGGTACTGCTGGTTTAGTTACCTCAGTTACTGCTGATGCAAATATCTCTGGTGTTACTATTGCTATGAATGATATTCTAGTGAATGGCGATGTCATTGAACCAAGTATCTTAACAAATACAAGCACAAGTGCAGGTGTTGTTATGATTACAATCTGTCCATATTCTAATGGACCAGATGGCTTAGATAATCTCGGAACTGGAGATGATTGCTTAGCAACAACTATTAATAATTCACCTGATGAGACAACCACAGAAAATTGTATAACGCATACAATTACGGTACAACCATTCGCAACTGCAGATGTAGCAGATGGTGGCGATCTTGATGAAGATGGAGACGGAAATCCTCACACCGAGACATTCTGTAGTGGTGATTCACCACAAGCTACGTTCGTTTTGTTAAGTGGTACTGCTGGTTTAGTAACATCAGTTGTAGCTGATCCAAATGTAATGGGTGTATCTGTTGTTTCTAACAGTATACTTTCGAATGGAGATCTACTAGAGGCTGCTGCCTTGACAAATACAAGTGCAACAACTGGTACGGTTACAATCACAGTTTGTCCTTACAGCAACGGACCAAATGGTATCGATGATTTAGGAATGGGAGATGATTGTGTTGCTTCAACGGTTAATAATGATCCAGATGCGAGTACTACAGAAAATTGTGTAACTCATGTAATAACAGTTCAAAATTTTCCGATGGTCACATTATCAGATGCAGCACTTTGTGAAAATGAATCAATAGATATTACTAGTGCTATCACAGAGGGAGGAGCTGGAGCGATTGTTTCACATACTTGGACTATAACTAATGCGGGAGGTACGGGAGCAACGGATGCTTCAAACCTTTCCAATGCAGATACACCGACAGTAACTTTTGATGCCACTGGCTTAGTAACAGGTACGGTTATTCTAGAATATACAATTGTTGATGGTTTAGGATGTTCAGCAACTGAAACAATGGAAGTATACGTAGAACAACTACCAACCGCAACCATTGCTGGACCAACAGAAGTATGTGAAGGTGATGAATTATGCTTAACCGCAACTCCAGCAAATGGAGTTCCATTATACACTCATTCTTGGGCGATAGTTGGAGGAACC
>CALFWW010000129.1 GCA_937928575.1 uncultured Saprospiraceae bacterium
GTTTGTTGCTGGTGTTTCTCAAGGAACAGGCGCTCAGATTGATATTACTTTAGAGGATGATGGTGAAGTTACTGTTACGGTAACAGATGCTAACACTTGTGAAGCTTCTGCATCTACATCTATAGCTGTTGAAAACGATCAGACAATGGCTTGTAAGCCTGATGTTGTAGTTTCTTTAGATACAGATTGTTCAGCAGATTTACCAACAGGAGTCTTTATCAAGAATCCTCCTTATGATATGTCGAGCTATGCAATTTCTTCTATCATTGATGTTGCTACAGGGGATGAATTACTTGCAAATGTGGATGGTAGCTTTACAGTTACAGGAAAAGGTGTTTACACAGTTTCTGTAGAACACTTGTGTAGTGGAAATCGTTGCTGGAGTAATTTAATAACTGAAGACAACACAGCACCTGTAATCACTTGTGCACCAACACAGGAAGTTTTTTGTGATGGAGATCTTGCTCCTAGAGCTGAAGATTTTCCTACTGCAACAGACAACTGTTGTCCTGCGGATGAGATTACTTATGAGATAGTTGATGAGTCAGACGAAATTCCAGCTGGAACAGTAATGACTGGATTCAGGGGAATGTTTGGTGCAGGATCTTGGGCGACAGAAAAAACGAATGGCGGAATCGGTTCTATTTCATTTTCTGATGATGGAACTACACTTGATGTAATCGGCGACGCAGTCACTGATGTAACAGGTGGAGCGCAAACCGTTACAAGTGCTGTTTTTGATTTCGAAGCAGCTGGTACGATTTCCTTGTCTTACTCATTTAGCTCTACTGCTTTTGCTGGTACAGAAGCTGGACAGGTAGTAACTTCATTAGATGGAGTATTGACTGGTCAAACGGCTGGAATTTTAAATGGACAATCTGGAACAATTACAGATCTTGAAGTGACTGCTGGTACCTCTTTATTGTTAAATACAATATCGGTAGTTGGTCAGACTGGAGGAACTTTTACAATTACTGACTTTTCATTCACAACTGCTGAAGATTTCACAAGTGATGCTACTGATGCATGCGGAGGAATGTTTTTAAGAACTTGGGTTGCTACAGATTGTTGTGGAAATGTTAGTGAGCCTTGTTCACAATTGGTAGTTAGAATACGTCCTGGTGTCGTTGACTTCCCTGCTGATGTAAACTTAGAATGTGATAACGATAATTCACCTTCAACAGATCCTGTTGATACAGGTTATCCAACGATTGAGATAAATGGAGTAGATGTTGCGGTTGATGGAAAAGTTTGTACTTACATCGCATCTTACACAGATACACCAATACCTGCTCCTTGTGCGGATAAAATCATCCGTCAATGGACTGTATTTGATTGGTGTGCTGGTGAGGTTTTCGATATCCAAGATCAATTCATTACAGTAACGGATAATGCTGCTCCAGTAATAGAATGTCCGGAAGATGCTAACGTTGCAAGTAATGCTTACGAATGTGAAGGAACTTATACAATTCCTGATCCGGCTGTAACAGATGGTTGCTCAAGCACTTCATTAGTAATTACAACAGGAGATGGAACCGTTGTTTCTCCAGGTATGGTAATCGACATTTTTGGTAGTGAAACAATTACCTACGTCGCTTCTGATGCTTGCGGAAATGTTAGTACTACTTGCACGCAAATGATTACTGTCTTTGACGGAACTGCACCAGTTGCAATTTGTGATCAAAACACGGTAGTCTCAATTGGGACAGATGGTCTTGGCTTAGTGTGCGCTACTACTGTAGATGATGGAAGTTATGACAACTGTTCTGACAACTTGGATATCTCAGTGAAGAGAATGGATGCGCCAAACAATGTTCCTTTCACGCCATGTGTGGAATTTGATTGTACTGATGTTGGAGAAACTATTATCGTAAGATTCCGTGTTTCTGATGGAACTGGATTTGGAGAATGCATGGTAAATGTTGAAGTTCAAGACAAAATTGGACCAGCTATTACTTGTCCTCCAAACAAAGATCTAAACTGCAACGCTGATTTCTATCCAAATGAAGTAGATAGCAGTGTACCTCAGAATCAATGGAACGCAACTTACAATGGTGAGTTGATAGGATTCTATCCTTTCCTTGATAACTGTGGACCAGTGAATATTACAATTACGGATAGCGGATCATTAGACTTCTGCGGTGAAGGTACGATCTTAAGAACCTGGACTGCTTCTGACAACGGTGGATCTGCTTCTTGCGTACAAACGATTTCTATCTTCAAAACTGCTATCGCTACTTTTACTGGTGACGATGTACCTGGAGATGACGATGATATCAACTGGCCAATTGATGTTGACTTAGATTGTACAGACTTCCAAAATGATAGTTCAATTACTGATCCTACAAATGCTGGTGAGCCTGAACTTATCGGTGAAGAAGATGATTGTGCAAGCCTTTTCATTGGTTACGAAGATCAATTCTTATTCAATGATCCAACTGCTTGTTACAAGATTCTAAGAACTTGGAAAGTTATTGATCACTGTCAGTTCGATCCTGCAAATGGAATCGATGATGAAGGAATTTGGATACATACTCAGTTAATTAAAGTGAACGATCAAACAGATCCAGTATTTGACAATTGCGATGATGAAATCGTCTCTGTTGATGGTGAAAATGGTTGCTTCGGTGAAATTACAATTACTAAAACAGCAAGTGATGCTTGTGACATGGAGTTAGATTACTCATGGACAATCCTTGCTGAAGATGGATTTACGTATAACGGAGTCGGTTCTACTATTACAGGAACTTATGATGTTGGTACGCATACTGTTACTTGGACTGCTACTGACAATTGTGGAAATGAGGCAACTTGTACACACTTATTGAAAGTTAGTGATGCTAAGAAACCTACTCCTGTATGTGTAGTGTTATACACTGCTGTAATGCCTACAACTGGATCAGTCGAAATCTGGGCTACAGACTTCGAAAGTGGAAGTAGTTTTGATAACTGTACTGCACATGAAGATTTAAATCACTATATCTTGCCAGCTGATGCTGCTTTACCTGCATCTGATGATACGGATATCTCAGACTTGCCTACCAACATCACATTTACTTGTGATCAATTAGGTTACCAAAATGTTCACGTATTCGTTGAAGACGAAAGTGGAAGCTGGGATTATTGTTTGACTCAGGTTTGGATTAATGATTCACAATGTGCTTGCCCTAACAATCCTGATTGTAACGGTGGTGCAATGCCAATGATTCAAGGTCATGTAACAACTGAAATGAATGACATGGTTGAAGATGTAGCGATCTCTATAAGTGGTAACGCTGCTACAACTGGTGCAGACGGTTTGTTCGGTGTATTGAATTTACCTCCAAACAACGACTATGTTGTTACTCCTTCAAAGGATATCAACTGGGCAAATGGAGTAACTACTTATGATTTAGTATTAATCTCTCAGCACATCTTAGGTGTTCAGTCTTTAGACTCTCCATACAAGATGATTGCTGCAGATGCAAATATGTCTAACACGATAACTACATTAGATTTAGTTAAAATACAAAGATTGATCTTAGGATTGGATGCTGACTTAGCTCCAAATACTTCTTGGAGATTTGTTGATTTGGATTTTGTCTTCCCTGACAACTCTAATCCTTTTGCAACTACATTCCCTGAAGTAATCAGCTATGATAATTTAACTACTAGCGAAATGTATACAGACTTTATCGGTGTGAAAATCGGTGATGTTAACGATAGCGCAATTCCTAATGCTTTATTAGGTAGCGCATTAAGAAATACAAATGGTGCTTTAGAATTTGAAATGGAAGATCGTGCATTGAAAGCAGAACAAACTTATGAAGTAGCTATAACAGCTAATAACTTCAAAAACGTTCTTGGTTTCCAATACACAATCAACGTTGATAATGCAGAAATCCTTGATGTGATTCCAGGTAAAATTACAACTGCTGAAAACTTCGGTATGAGTGATATTGCAAATGGAAACATTACAACAAGTTGGTTTAACGCAGCTTCAACTTCATTGAATAACGACGAAGTAGTCTACACGATTAAATTGAAAGCAAATCAGAACACCAGATTAAGCAATGTATTGACTGTTTCTTCATCTATTACTAGAGCAGAAGCTTACAACAATAATGCTGATCTTCTTGATGTAGCTTTCACATTTACAAATTCAACAACTACAACGACAGCATTTGAATTGTATCAAAACCGTCCTAATCCATTTAAAGCTAACACTGCTATTGGTTTTAATTTACCAGAAGCACATACAGTTACTTTAACAATCATGGATGTTTCAGGAAAGGTATTGCGTCAATTGACAAATGATTTCGCAAAAGGTTACAATGAATTTACATTGAATAACAACATCGAAGGTAGCGGAGTATTCTATTACAGAATAGAGACAGCGACGGATACAGCTACCAAGAAGATGATTATACTTGAATAGGTGATTGTATGTTAATATATAAATCGTTCTAGGATGATTTAAAATTAACCCTCTAACCGCTCTCCATTTTTTTGGAGAGCGGTTTTTTCGTGAGGTTACTTTTTTATCTCATCTACAAATCCACTTCCACTAATCATTAAGACATAGACATCTACTGTGATACAATATTTACCAATCTTGCGGTATGCGCGAAAGGCAATAATGCCTTAAATTGTATTTGTATTCAGCGGACAACTACTCCGTTTCATTCCTACTAATCGCCAAATCATAAAAAAGTTTAGAATAACTAATATCTCTGATGATCGATCAGAAACAAATATTATAAAGACGTTTATTGTATGTAGTATTAAATTACTGATTTAAAAGATGCTTTAAAATCGGTTTTTGGGATGGCCTCTCTCCAGTTTTTGGAGGGGGGTTTTTTTTGTTTAGCAGATACGCCAATTTTATCGTGAGTCTCTCCTAAATAAAAAAGAACCTTAAAATTTCGAATGTCGAAGTCTAGACATAAAATAGGGGGGGCACGTAAAAGGCGTCAATATTTTAAATTTAACTAATATAATAATTACACCTCGACGGGTATGCGCGATAGATTGTATTCCCTTAAATTTGTAATATCGAATAGAGTTTTACTCGGCTCCAATTTGATTCCTTCCAAATAAAAAACTTCCAACAGTACTTCGGACAGACACACCTAATTGCATTCGCAATTCTCAACACTGATTTTACAAAAAACAACAATTATGACAACGACAGCTGGCGTTGCCAGTTTTGCTATTTGTTTAGAACTTAAAATCTTATAATTAAATAATTATTCCCATGCGTCAACCGAACTTACAGTCTATTGCTACGCGTATTTGTTTTAGATACTTGCCTATCATGGCTTTATCGATACTCTTTTCAATTCATACGTTCGCAAATCCTTTAGCTGATATTACGCCACCTGTTATTAATTGTCCTGGAAATATTAATATTCAATTACTACCAGGAGAATGTGAAAATATAGTCAACTATAATGTGTCGGCTACGGATAATTTGGATCCAGATCCAACCATCACACTAATAGCTGGATTGCCTTCAGGTGCAAATTTCCCAATAGGAAATACAATAGTTGAATATCAAGCAGTTGACAATGCTGGAAATACAGCAAATTGTACTTTTAGTATAGTCATTAACGAGTACGACAATGGGACTTCAATTATTGATTGTCAATCAGTTGTAAATTTATCATTAGATAATAATTGTCAAGCATATGTGACTCCTGCTTATATTTTGCAAGGACTCTATGGTTGTTACGATAATTATAGTGTTCAAATTACAGATGCAGATGGAAACAATATTCCACCTTTAATTGATGGAAGTTACCTTGGTCAAACCTTAACCATTACAGTAATAGAAAATGCAACAGGTTTGAACTGTGCTGGAAATATAAATGTAGAAGATTTCAGCGCTCCTATCATTGCATGTGATGATACAGCAGTTTTTTGCTATGAAGGTACAAGTCCATACGATTTGTTGGAAGCAGGAAATCCATCTCATCATCCGACCACTTATGACAATTGTGATTCAGATGTAGATTTGACTTTTACAGATATTACAACTGCTCTCGATTGCTCAATACCTATCAATGGAGGCTATTATCTTTCTAAAATCGAAAGAACTTGGACTGCAACAGATGATGCGGGTCTATCGAGTACTTGTACACAAACGATTTACTCAAAGAGAGTTTTTGTATATGATATAGCGTGTCCTAAAAATGCAGATAACATTAAAAATCCGGCATTAGATTGTGATGATGATCCTGCTGATTTGTCTATTACTGGTCAACCAACCTTAAATGGTATTCCAGTTAATAATTTAGCGTCATGTAATCTGTCTGTTAGTTATACAGATAGCGTAACTAACATATGCGGAACTAGTTACCGAATATATAGAAAATGGAAGATGATTGATATCTGTCCAAATGGCGAAACCGTTTATAGTTATCCATACGTAAAAGGTGTCATTGAGAAAATTCAAGTATTAGATTTTCTAGATACAACTGCTCCTATCTTGACTTGTCCTGATTCACTTTCTATCGGAACCGATAGTAATAATTGTACAGGTACTTTGGTAATTCCGACGATCGTTGCGATGGATGACTGTTCAAATGTGACAGTGAGCACAATCACTCCAGATGGGGTTGTACATAATACAAATGGTGGTCAATTATTGACTGATTTAACAATAGGTACACATGTCATTACTTATGTGGCTAAAGATGATTGTGGGAATATCTCCTCATGTGCCTTACCAGTTGTGGTTCATGATTGTATAGCCCCTGCAATTGCATGTGTGGAAAATTTAACCGTATCCTTAAATAATACAGCAGTTAACGAAATTTGTACTACACAGCTAGATGCTGGTAGTACAGATAATTGCAGCAACTTAACATTTGAGTTACGTAGAACAGACTCAGCGTATGGATCACCATATACGCAGTGTGTTGAGTTTGATTGTGATGATATCAATGTTCCTTTTCAAGTCGAGATGATTACAAGAGATGTGTATGGAAATGAAGATGATTGTACTGCAACCGTCCATGTTGTAGATGATGTTTTACCAACATTATACTGCCCAGCTGATATTTCAATTGACTGTCAAGTGGATTATGAAGATTTAGGCAATACTGGAAATGCAACAGCTGCGGATAATTGTGGGTTAAATGCAATAAGTCATGCAGATAATATTGAAATAGGAACTTGTGGACTTAATACGATTTTTAGAACTTTTTCTGTAACTGATTTAAACGGAAATAGTAATTCCTGTATTCAAAAAATTGTACAAATAAATCCAAACCCATTTTATATTACGGACACAGATGCAACAAATGAAAACCCAAATGATGGGGTAGAATGGCCTGCCAATTATTCCACCGATTGTGGAATTACTTCAGCTAATATAACACCACAAACACTGCCATCAAATCCAATAAATTATGCACAACCAAAATTACATTTTACCTATTGTGATGAGATTCAATCAACCTATTCAGATTCTCTGATTGCAGGAAATCTTGATGATTGTTATTCGTTGGCACGTACATGGGTAATTATAGATTGGTGCACTTATGATCCACAAAATCCAACGGCAGGAGGAACTTTTGAATACATTCAAACGATTTCAGTCGGAGATACAACTGCACCTGTTTTTTCTAGTGCTTGCTCAGATATTACGGTTTGCAACTACGATCAATATTGTGGATTAACTTTCGCTCACTTGGAAGCGAATGCGACAGATAACTGTACTGCTAATGATGATCTACATTATTTCTACGGAATTGATTTGTATAATGATGGTACGATTGATGCCAACGGTCTTGGAAATACGATTGATGATTTATATCCCTTAGGGCAGCACAAAGTAGTATTTGAAGTGAATGATGGATGCGGAAATATTTCAACTTGTGATTATTTCTTTACCATTGAAGATTGCGTAAAACCTAACCCAGTTTGTACTCAAAATATAGAGGTGGAAATTGGTGCAAATGGAGCATATACCTTATCCGCTTCAGACTTAGCGTCAACAGATAGTTACGATAATTGCACCGCTTTCAATGATTTGGTATTTTCATTCTCAAATGATGTGTCAGAATTAGCAATAGAATTGAACTGTGCTTATGTTGGCATCTATGATTTTGAAGTCTGGGTTACTGATCAGTATGGTAACCAAGCTAAATGTAATACCAGTGTTGTATTAAATGATTCTAATGCAATATGTGATGAACCAATTGTTCCTCAACCAATGGTCAATATTTCAGGATATATTCAGGATGAAATTGGAAACATGATAGAGGAGGTAGCTGTAACTATTAATAGCGGTTTGACAGGTATGGAAACTACTGATGTCGCGGGAGATTATTTATTTCAGAATTTACCAATAAATAGTAACTATACCGTCACACCAACAAAAGATATTAATATTTTAAATGGTGTAACCACGTTGGATTTAGTTTTGATAACACGACATATACTAGGAGTGCAGCCATTGGGTACTCCTTACAAAATGATTGCAGCAGATGTAAATCGTTCGAATTCGATCTCTACATTGGATGTGGTTAATTTGCAAAGAGTTATTCTTGGACTAGATACTGATTTTACTAATAATACTTCTTGGAGATTTGTTGATATGGATTTCAACTTTCCTGTTATTACAAATCCTTTTGCAAGTAATTTCCCTGAAGTAATTTCATTCAATAATTTACAAGCAGATGAACTAGCTTCAGACTTCATTGCCGTGAAAATAGGAGATGTAAATTGCTCCGCGGAGCCGAATTTGCAGAATGTTCAAAAAAGAAATTATGATCAACTCATTTTTCAGACTTCAAATCAACAATTGAAAAAAGGAGAAGAGTACACTATTGAAATTTCTACAGATCAAATGAAAACATTACTAGGATATCAAATGACGATTCAATTACTATCAGATAAAGTTGAATTGGTTAAAGTTATTCCTAGCGATATGCCTGGTATGAGTATGGATAATTTTGGATTAAATCAAATGGCTAGTGGAATAATAACTGCCAACTGGTTTACTGCAAATCCAATTTCTTTAAATGAAACTACACCACTATTTGGATTGAAAATAAAAGCGAAAGAAGATGTGGAGATCAAGGATATTATCTCACTTGGAGATGCACCAACAATAGGAGGTGCTTATACTAAAACCCAAACAGGGATTAAGGAATACAGCATAGGATTTAATTTTAATCCGTCAATTGATACACCAGTTATTGAAAACACTCAAATAGCTAATAGCCCCAATCCTTTCAAAAACGATACAACGATTTCTTTTGAATTGGAGGAGGCGAGTAATGTTGAGTTTAGTGTGATTGATTTGAAGGGGCGGATTATTCTGCAGCAAAATGGAAATTATTCAAAAGGAAGCAATGAGTTGGTGGTCAGCAGCGCTGCTTTAAATGGTACTGGTATTTATTATTATCAAGTGAAAACAAATCGCTTCTCAGTCACAAAGAAAATGATAGTAGTGGAGTAGGAGTAACTCCAAATAGTAATTATTTTTTTCGAGTAATATTTTTTTAAGTTCAGCTCTCTTTGTATTCAACAAAGAGAGCTTTTTTACTGCCTTGAAGAAATAAAGATTTTGTTTCATATAACATGAGCTGCAGCCAATGAAATCGTATTTAGTAAGTTAATTGTTAAATTATTACGTATAACCATTACTCGCCAAGAGAGCAAATATTCTCTTTTTATTGTATTTAATAAATACCGATTCGTTGGTATGTACTCATCCTTGAATTGTAATAACTTTGCTCAGAGATGTTACTAACGCCTTAAGGTTTTAGAATCTCACAATAAAAATAGAAACTGTCTTATGAACAAAAATTGACTAAGCGTCTAAGAAATCGCGAAAGAACAAAAGAACGAACAACACTATTCCATTCTTCCGAACGATCACGATTTCATTTCTTGTTCACCTACAATCAATCAATCAATAGTTAGAGTTAGCTCCTTCGCTAGCTCGGAATTCGTACACAATTTCGAATACGGGTAAACCGTGTTTGGTTAATATATCGTACTCAGAATTTTATTTTATACTTGAATCCATTGGATCTAATGATCCCATGTAGAATGGACACCGCATTTCGTATGCGGCTCTACATGATGACTACCCGTTACATTGTTTTATCGATTGCTTTATTTACAAATGAAACTAGACAAATTTTAAGAACATTTTATTTAATCATTTTATCATTTAAAAAATTGTAAGCCCATGAAAAAAAGAGAATGCTTTACAAGAATGATTTTTTGCTTAAGCTTCTGCTTGTTTTGCGCGTTCGGAATGAATGCCCAAAGCGCTGTGTATAACAACTTTACGGAAGTTCAGGAAAGAGTCACTGAAATTATGGATGAATTACCTCAAGCCAATGGCCCACAGGGAGACATCCTTCAAAAGGAGTTGAAGATGCTGACTACAGCTACTCAAACTCAAGATTTAAACGCTACGGTCGAACCGACACCTCAAGAGCGCAAAGTTGCATTGATTGCAGCATTGCAGCAATTGATGATTACGGATCCTGCACACGCAGCTATTTATCAAAGAAAATTGGATCGCCTACAATAAAAACTAACAGTCACCTATCTGTTGGTTTTTATGATTCAATTTCTAAAAATTAAATTACTTAAAAATGAAAAGAACATACAATCACTTATTTTTAACTTTGGCTTTTTGCTTGTGTAGCTTATTCACTTTTGCACAAGGAGATTGCTCAACTGTTGCAGTAGCTACCGGTTCTGGCTACTCGATCTGTGCAGGAGAAACCGTTCCAGCTGGTGCTGGTATCGTGTTTGCTACTGACGCAGAATGTCCTGCTGCAGGCGGAGTTACTGAAACAGTAACAAACGATGCAGTGGTCGCAATTCCTGATAACACGGATGCTCAAGATGGATGTACAACTGTAACAGTTTCTGCTGCAGGTCCTATCGAATCTGTTGTTGTTGATTTAGATATTACACACTCTTGGACTGGAGATCTAGTTGCTGAAATCACTAGCCCTTCTGGTACTACGATTACTTTATTTGACAGAATCGGAACACCTCCTGGAACATTCGGTTGCTCTGGAAATGATTTATCGCTAATCTTCGATGATGCTGCTGCTTCAACTGCCGCTGACCTTGAAGCAACTTGTGGAAATGCTCCTGCTGCTGCTGGTGCTTTCCAATCTGTTGATTTATTAGCGCTATTTGCTGGAGAAGAAGCTTCAGGTGTTTGGACACTTTGTGTTGGTGATTATGCTGGTGGTGACACTGGTGAAATCATTGGTTTTGGTCTAACAGTAACTACCGTTGGTGGTGTACCTACTCCTGCTAGTGCTGTACTTTTGGATGCTGCTGGAAACGTAGTTTCGACTACTTCTCCTTTCGATCCACTTGCTGCTGGATACACTGAAACGACTACTTTCTTCGCAGCTTCTGCTTGCCCAGATTGTAACAGTGCATTGACGCCTCTTGAATTTATCATTGAAGGAGGTATTTCTCTTGCTTGTAAATCTAACTTGAACGTATCGTTAGACGAAAATTGCTCTGCATTAATTACTCCTGAAGTTTATTTGGTTGCTGCAGATTTCGCAGAAACTTCTTATGAAGTTACTGTTACTGATGAAGACGGAAATGTTGTTGAAGATGCATTGATTACTGGAAAAGGAAATTATACAGTAAGTGTTGAGCACTTATGTAGTGGTAACTCTTGCTGGGGTTTATTGACTGCTGAAGATAAGTTGGCTCCAACTTTGGAATGCCCATCTCTTAGAGTTGTAAACTGCTACGATGATCCGAAGCCTAGCTTCCCTGCTGATTATCCTACTGCTTTTGACAACTGTGGCGTTTCTCCTTCACCTGAAACTATTACTTACACTGAATCTGATTGTATTCCTGCTGGAGCTTTAATTGGTTCTGGATTAACAGGATTATTAGCTGCTGACCAATGGGATACTTTTATTGGTAATGCAAACGGTCTTGGTACAGTTACTTTTGCAAATGATCAAATTACTTTGACAACTCCTCCAAATGGTGACGGAGCTGGAAATTCTCAAGCACTTTTGACTGCTCCTTTAGCTGGTGAAATTTGCTTCGATTATGATTATACTAATGGTGATCCAGGTTTTGACTTGTTTTTATCTGCAACTATTTTAGCTGCTGATGGTGCTCAAGTTAACTATGTAGTTGAATTTGCAACTGCTTCTGGTTCTGCATGTGTTCCTGTACTTCCTGGTGACTTATTCGCTTTCGCTGTATTCTCTGACGGATTCCCTGGATTCCCAGATGCTAGTGAAGCTGTAATCTCTAACTTAACTTACACGCTTGCTGAAGAATTATGTGAAACAGATCCTTGTGCAGCTATACAAACAAAATCTTATATCTTTACTGCTGTTGATGATTGTGGAAATGTATCGCAGACTTGCGCTGCACCAGTTATCATCTTACGTCCTGCTATTGACGATATCGTTTTCCCTGCTGATCTTGAATTAGAATGTTCTGGTTCAGATTCTGCTGATCCTGCTGATTTAGAAGCGTTATCAACTCTTTCTGGTGCTGACGTTTATCCTTCATTAGATGGTGAAATTTTCGGTTTAGGAACTAAGATTTGTAACTATGCTGTTACATATACTGATAGTAACCCAATCGATCTTTGTGGAAATACATACAAAATCATCCGTACTTGGTCTATCGTTGACTGGTGTGGAGATGAAGTAAGAACAGATTTACAAGTTATCAAATTTGCTGATAACATTGCTCCTACTATCACTTGTCCTGGTTCTGTTGAAGTTCCAGCTAACTTTACTTCTTGTGATGCTACAGTTCAGATCCAAGCTCCTGAATATGTTGAAGCTTGTTCTGGTCCTGTAACTTTCGACGTTACTTTACCTGACGGTTCTGCTGGATCTGTCGGACAAAACATTTCTATCTCTGCAGGTGCTGATTACGTAATTACTTTCACTGCTACTGATGCTTGTGGAAATACTTCTGATGCTTGTACTCAGACTTACACAATTGTTGACCAAACTGCACCAGTTGCTGTTTGTGATCAATTTACGGTTGCTTCTTTAGGAACTAATGGAAATGCACACGTTTGTGCTGAAACTATTGATGACGGATCTTATGACAACTGTGAAGATGATCTTGTAATCAAAGTGAAGAGAATGGATGCTTCTGGCAGCGTTAACTTTGAAGACTGTGTTGAATTTGATTGTGATGATACAGATGGTCCTGTAATTGTAAGAATGAGAGTTTATGATATCACTGGTAACTTTAAAGAAAACGATCCAAATGCTCGTTACTCTGAGTGTATGGTCGAAGTTGAAGTTCAGGATAAGATTGATCCAGAAATTACTTGCCCACCAAACAAAGTTGTTGACTGTATGGCTTCAACACACCCAGATGCAACTGGTTACGCAACTGGTTTTGACAACTGTGATGAAGTTAACATTATCTACACTGACAACGCTCAGATTGATGATTGTGGTGAGGGAACTATCTTCCGTTCTTGGAGAATAGAAGGTACGACTATCAGATGTACACAAAGAATTACTGTAGAAAGAGAAGATAATCAATTCTTTACTGGTGACTCTGTTGCTGGTGATGATGATGATATCGACTGGCCTTCAAATGTTGATTTGACTTGTGATTCAAACAACTCTGACGGTGCTCAAACTGACCCTTCTGAAGAGGGTGCTGGATACCCAACCTTAATTGGTATGGATGATGACTGTGCAAACTTATTCATCGGTCACGACGATAAAGTACTTTACGATGATCCAGACGCTTGTTTCAAGATTGTTCGTACTTGGAAAGTTATCGACTGGTGCCAATATGATCCAAACAATGGTGATTCTGAAGGTTACTGGGAGCAAATTCAAATTATCAAAATCTATGACAACACTGCACCAGAAATTACTTCTTGTGAAGATGTATTGTTAGGTGATGATGACGGTTCTTGCTCTGAGCACTATGATTTAACAATCTCTGCTCAAGATAACTGCTCTTCTTTAGAGTATGATTACCACGTTGATCTTGATTCTGACGGAACTGTTGATTTCAGCGGATCAGGATTAAATGATTCTTACAACTTTGATTTAGGAACACACACAATTCACTGGACGGTTACGGATGACTGTGACAATACTGTTGAATGTTCTCACGAAGTAAAAGTAGTAGATACTAAGAAGCCAACTCCGGTTTGTATTGTTAGTCTTTCTACTGTTGTAATGCCTTCTAGCGGTACTATCGAAATCTGGGATAATGATTTCGAATCTGGATCTAGCTATGATGATTGCTCTAACCCAATCGAATTTGCTGTAAACGCAATCGGTGACGGTTCTGGTTTATTATTAGCTCCTCCAACTGACAATCAAGGAAACTTGATTCACGGTGTAACTTTCACTTGTGATGATTTAGGTGAGCAATTAGTTCAGTTATGGGTTGTTGATGCAGCTGGTAACTATGACTACTGTGTAACTTCTATCTTCATCCAAAACACTGGAGCTTGTGACGGTGGTCCATCAAATAACGTTGCTAACGTTTCTGGTGTTATCGAAACTGAAATGCAAGAAGAAGTTGAAGAAGTAATGGTTGATATCAGCGGTGGTGCTGGAAACCCATTCATGACTTCTAACTCTGGTCTTTACGAATTCTTAAACTTACCTGTTGACAACAACTACGTATTGACTCCAGAAAAGGATGTGAATCCTTTAAATGGTGTAACTACTTATGACCTTGTATTAATTAGCCAGCACATCTTAGGAGCTCAGTTATTGGATTCTCCTTACAAGATCATCGCTGCTGATGCAAACAACTCTGGAAGTGTAACTACGCTAGACCTTGTAAACATTCGTCGTGTGATTTTGAACATCGATTCAGAATTTTCTAACAACACGTCTTGGAGATTCGTTGACATGGATTTTGTATTCCCTAATCCTGCTAACCCTTTCCAGACTACGTTCCCTGAAGTTATTTCTTTAAACAACTTCAACAACGATGAAATGGCTGCTGACTTTGTTGGTGTTAAGATTGGTGATGTAAACGCATCTGCTATTCCTAACAACTTACTTGGATCACAAACTCGTAACACAAACGGAACATTAGCATTGAATGTAAACGATGCTAAAGTTGTTGCTGGTGACGAATTTACTGTTGACTTTACTGCTAACGATTTCACAAACATCTTAGGGTACCAGTTCACTTTGAACTTTGACCAAAATGCAGTTGAATTCGTAAACGTAGAAGCTGGTAAATTAAATGTGAATGATTCTAACTTTGGATTATCAATGACTGAAACTGGTATGATCTCTACTAGCTGGAATGATGCTTCTGCAATCACAGCTAAGGATGGTGATGTTCTTTTCAGCATGACTTTCAAAGCAAACACAAATGTTCAATTGAGCAGAATTCTAAGTGCAACTTCAAATGTTACTAGAGCTGAAGCTTACAACAGTAATGCTGACTTGCTTGACGTAGTAATTGAATTCAACACTGAAGAAGGAACTGTGGTAGCTGGTGGCGCATTCGAACTATTCCAGAATGTACCTAACCCAGTTAAAGAGGCAACTGTTATCAGTTTCAACTTGCCAACTGCTACTTCTGCTACTTTAACAATTATGGATGTATCTGGTAGAACATTGAAAGTATTAAATAGTGATTTCGCTCAAGGTTACAATGAAGTAACAATTGATCGTAATGAACTTAAAGGTACTGGTGTATTGTACTACCAGTTGGATACTCCAACTGATACTGCTTCTAACAAAATGATTTTAGTTGACTAAAATCTAAGAAATATTTGAGACACAATTCCTCCTCTCTCGGGAGGAGGAATTACTCAAAATTTTCTAAGAAGTAATTAATCCATTTTTTTAAAAAAAATTAAATAATAATTGAACATGAACAACTCAAAATATAATTTTGAACGAACTATGAGTTGGATCAAGCTTCCTTTAGTATTAGGCATGGTCGCTATGATGATGTTTCTTGCTCCTAACACTGCTAATGCACAATTTTTAGCATGCCAGGGAGATGTAAACATTACCTTAGGCACCGATTGCTCATACGAATTGACGCCTGCATTGCTATTGAAAAATCAGGATTTCCCTGATGCAGATTATAGTATCGCAGTCTCTGATGTTGATGGCAACCCAATTGGGACCACTATCACTCAGAAAGGCGACTACACATTCAGTGTGACATACCTACCTACTGGAAATCACTGCTCGGGTAACATTTTGGCGGAAGATAAATTAGCACCGGAAATTACTTGTCCGGATCTAGCACTTCCTGCGGTTACTACTCTTGCTGGTGAGCTTACTGCTGATGATCCAACTACTAATATCGGAGATGCTTGTTGGGCATTCGCTGGATTCACTCCAATTAATGGCGACCACTTCTACGATACTTTTGAATTTTCTGTAACAGAAGCAGGAGATTATACTTTCACTTGTAATTCTGGAAGTGATTTTATCGCTGCGATCATCGATGGTAGCTTCGATGCTTTAGATCCTTGCGCTAATATCTTTGCGGGTGATGATGATGCTGGTCCTGGCCTTAATCCTCAAATCGAGTTTACACTCAATATGGCTGCAGGTTGTTATACTTTAGTGACTTCTACTTTTGGTGCTGGTATTACCGGTGAATATGAGTGGACATTCTCTAGTGCAACAGGCGGTGAAGTTCAGGCGGGATGTCCTGCATTAGATCTAACTTGTTTAGATATTGATGGGATTTATACTCCTAACGAAACTACTCTTGAAGACGGTGATATCTTAGTCACTGGAAACCCATCAGTAATCGAGAACTGTGGTATGTATACTGTTACATATTCAGATGAACTCAGTGGTGGTACTTGCGGACACACTATTACTAGAACTTTCACTGCTGTGGACATGTCAGGTAATGCTTCTACTTGTACTCAGGAAATCAATTTCCGCCCACTTAATTTTGCTGATCTCACGACTCCTTCTAATATAGAAATCGAATGCGAAAGCCTAAGTGGTTCTTCAACAGATCCAGAAGATCTTGATGGTGGATACCCTCAAGTAAATGGCGTTGACGTTGTCAATGATGTTTGTAATATCGGTTTCACTTATTCGGATATCGTAGTCGAAAATTGTGGCGGTACTTACAAAGTGATTCGTACAATGACTTTGCTAGATTGGTGCACTAATAACACTGAGGAATTCGTACAACTTATTCAAGTTGTTGACACCACTAATCCTATCGTTTCTTGCCCTGCTAACATTGGCGCTAGTGCAGCTCCTTATGATTGTAGTGCTACTATCGTAATTCCTGAAATTAGCTACACCGATGGCTGTAGTGCTCAGGAAGATATTTCAGTTAGTATTGAAGTGGATGGTGAAGCTGGTGATTTTGAAGTAGGAGATGTAATTAACATGTTGGGAATAGGAGATCATACGATTGCTTATTCCGTAACGGATGCTTGTGGAAACACAACTGTATGTGAAACTGTTGTTACAATTACTGACGACTCAGCTCCGATTGCTGTTTGTGATCAATTCACAACTGCTACTTTAGATGAGCAGGGTCTTGTTACAATCTGTGCTGAAACTTTTGATGATGGATCTCTCGATAATTGTGATGATGTTATCATTAAGGTGAAAAGAATGGATGATTTGACTGTTGTAGATTTTAGTGATTGCGTTGATTTCTCTTGTGCAGATGCAGGTTCTACCATTATGGTTAGAATGAGAGTTTATGAAGCATCCTCAAATCCTTCTTTCAATGAAAGTGAAATATTTGGATTGCTTTACAACGAATGTATGGTAGAAGTTACTGTGGAAGACAAGACCAATCCTGTGATTATTTGTCCTCAAGACAAAAACTTGGATTGTGAAGATGACTACCCAGTAAGTGAGGTTTCTGAAAACCCTCTTGATGGTACTCCAGTTTACTACGAAGGCGAATTGATTGGTTATTACGCAGGTGCAATTGACAACTGTGAAGATAACATGATTGTAGTTGAAGATGAAGGGACTATCAATGATTGTGGAGAAGGTGTAATCTACAGAACTTGGACAGTAACTGCTACTAGCGGTGCTTCTGCTTCATGTGTTCAGAAGATTACTTTGGAAAAAACACCAGACAGAGCTTTCTTGGATGGACCGCTTAATATCAACAACAACAGATACAGAGCTACCCAAGGAGATGATGATGAAATTCGTTTCCCTACTGACAAAGATTTGAGCTGTGATCAATTTGATATCGAAAGTGCTTCTGGTAACACAGATATTTCTGGCGAGCCGCTTTTGATTGGTGCTGAGGATGATTGTGCAAACTTATTCGTCGGGTATGAAGACAAGATTTTAAGTGACGATGATGAGGCTTGCGTAAAAATTCTACGTACTTGGAAAGTGATTGACTGGTGCCAGTATAACGAAGCTTCAGACTACAGTGTAGGTTCTTGGGAATATACACAGACTATCAAGATTGAAGATAACGAAGCTCCTGAATTGACAATACCTGCTGATATCACAGTTGAAAGTTTACAAGAAAATTGTGCAGCTTGGATTGACTTTGCACAAGCAACTGCTACTGATAATTGTGATGGTAATGTTACAATTACTAATGATTATTGGCAATCAGCTGCTGGTAATGATGCAAGTGCTGATTACGCCGCAGGTACTACAACAGTGACTTTCACTGCTGAAGACAACTGTGGTAATGTTACGACTGCTTCTTTTACAATTACAGTAGTAGATGGTAAAGCACCAACTCCTGTTTGTTTAGTAAGCTTAGGAACAGTAATCATGCCTTCGTCAGGTTCAGTTGCAATTTGGGCTTCTGAGTTGGATGCTAGTTCTTACGACGACTGTGGAGAAATTGAATTGCGTGTCAACCATATCCTTCCTGGAAGTGGACCTGCAACTACAATTCCTGATTCAGATGTTGTTACTTTCTACTGTCCTTTCATTGGTGAGCAATTAGTACAACTTTGGGTAATTGACGAAGCAGGTAACTCAGATTACTGTATTACTTCTGTTATCGTACAAGATCCAAACGAAGCTTGTGATGATGTAGCGCCAATGGCAATGATCGCTGGTACCATCGAGACAGAAGATCAAGATGAAGTAGAAGATGTAAATATTACCGTTTCAGGTACTAATTCAACTTCTGTATTCACTGGAAATTCTGGATTGTACGAATTCTTGAACTTACCAATGAATGGTAACTTTGATGTTACACCAGAAAAAGATATGAACTATCTTAATGGAGTAACTACTTTTGACCTTGTTTTAATTTCTCAGCACATCTTGGGTGTTCAGCCATTAGGCTCTCCTTACAAGATCATCGCTGCAGATGCAAACAAGTCTAACTCTGTTACTACTTTGGATTTGGTTAAACTTCAAAGATTGATCTTGAACATCGATAGTGATTTAGCTCCAAATACTTCTTGGAGATTCGTTGATACTGATTACAATTTTGCTAACCCTGCAAATCCTTTCGCTGCAACATTCCCTGAGTTGATCTCTTTGAACAACTTGGCTACGAATGAAACAGCTGCGGATTTCATCGGTGTAAAGATTGGTGATGTCAACGGAAGTGCAATTCCTAATTCTTTATTAGGTAGTGTAACAAGAAGTACAGATGGTACACTTACATTGTCTGCTGATGATGCTAAAGTTGCTGCTGGTGAAATTTTCACTGTTGACTTTAAAGCAAACGATTTCGCTAACATCTTCGGATATCAGTATACATTGACATTCGATAATAATTTAGCTGCTTTTGCTGAAGTTGTACCTGGTGCTTTAGAAATGGATGAAAACAATTTCGGATTCAGTAGATTGGCTGAAGGTATCATTACTACTAGTTGGTTTGATGCTAAGAGCGTTTCTATCGAAGATGATGCTGTTTTATTCAGCCTTTCTTTCACTGCAAACGGTACTGCTCAAGTAAGTGAAATCCTTGATCTGAATTCTCAAAGTACTCGTGCAGAAGCTTATGGAGCGGACGCAAGTGTATTGGATGTTAACTTAACATTCAACCAGAATGGTAACGTTGCAGGAGGTGCATTCGAATTGTACCAAAACCAACCAAACCCATTCAAAGGTGAGACAATGATCAGTTTCAACTTACCGACTGCAAGCAACGCTACTATTACAGTAATGGATATCTCTGGTAGAGTATTGAAAGCTGTAAATGGTGACTTTGCTGAAGGTTACAATGAAATCAAGTTAAACAGAAATGAGTTAGCAGGATCTGGTGTATTATACTATCAAGTTGATACTCCTTCAAATTCTGCTTCTATGAAGATGATCTTGATTGATTAAAATAAATAATGGCAACCATATTTTTGAATTTTGCTGAATTCAAAAGTTAAAATTGCTTAAATGATATTTTACCTCCCCAGTCTTTTTAGACTTGGGGAGGTTTTTTTATAGATAATGTTTATGTAAATCAATACTAAACGTATCTTCTTTTTTTGAACTGCTGCTTTTACCAATCGTTGGGTATGGTGTGGTGCGATGTATTCACCCATATTTGTATCATACAACACGGGATAAAACAACCCACAACACTTGAACACTTTATCGCCTCTCGATTCTTCAAATCCTGAACTAACACTCACCACCTTTCCCCCCCTTTTTTTGAAATTGCTTCCCTCTAATATATATTCTGCTTACTGCTTATAGGCTGAAATAACCAAACTTAATTTACATATCCTCCCACGTTTTTGCTTACACATGCTTAATCTATAAAAACCAAATGAAATTGATTAGTAGTAACAGCATGATTACGTATTGTAATCTCTGCGCTAAAAATTGAATAACAGAAAACTGAGAAAAGTCCCAAACCGATTTTATTTTTCCACATTACTGTGGGCAAACACTTTTTTTCGACTCTTCTCGACGCTTCTTAGGAAGAAATTTTCGATATAACTATTATAAATAATTAACATCAATCTGAATAGTCAGATAGGTGCATACTAAGCTTTACTTTATTCCAAAACTTATCATCATGAACTATTTAAACCCAATTCCGATAGTTGAAAAATGGACGAGAAAAAATCACGCTAATAATTTAATAATTAGCTTTTGCTGTCTATTTCTCTTACTACTTTCAAGTAGCTCAAACGCACAAACTATTCTGTGCCCACAAGATTTACAAGTGTCCGTTGATCCGAATCAATGTGACGCTGTTGTTGATTTTGAGGTAACCTTTGAAAATCCGGCGTGTGCAGGGATGGCTTTCACACAAAGTGTGGACAATAGCACCGTAACAATGTCTATTGGTTGTTTCGCTCAATTAGGCTCGCAACACATTAGAGTTTTTGACTTGAATGCTTTAGGTATTACTGGTCCTTTGGCTTTGGAAAGTATCGATTTGGGGGTAGGTTCTTCACCTGCTGGTGCTCCTATTACCCTTAATTTTTATACACTTAATGGGGCAGTCGATTATACTAATATGACCTTAATTGGATCCCAAGCAGTCACGCTTCCAGCTTTATTTAATAGTGTTCATAACATACCAGTTGCGGTTACTGCTCCTGCAGGTTCTCAATTGGTGGTGGAAGTAGTAGTCCCTGCTGGGCCTAATGTTACTTTGGTAGGATATAATAGTGCAGGTCAAACTGCTCCTTCTTATTATGCTTCACAAGGTGCATCACTAGATCTTAATACAGTTTGTGGATATGCACAACCAGTTGATGCGAACACCCTCGGTTTTGGAACATTCAATCTGGTCATGACTTTGAATTCGAATCCAATGAATACTATTACACAAATAGCTGGTTTGCCAACGGGAGCAACTTTCCCAATGGGCGTCACTACAAATACTTTTACGCTAAGTGATGCTTGTGGTAATACGGATGATTGTACTTTCAATGTTACAGTAGTTGATGATGTTGCACCAGTTATTGCTTGTCCAACATTAGCTCCTGTTTATTTAGCGAATGGAGAATGTGATGCAGCGGTAGATTATAACATTTCAGCGACAGATAATTGTGATAATAATCCAGCGTTGACTTTAATAAGTGGGGTTGTTTCTGGAGCAACTTTTCAGGTTGGCTCACACGCAATTGCTTATCAAGCAATAGATGCCTCCGGAAATATTGCTACTTGTAATTTTACAATTGAGGTATTGGGTTCCAGCAATGTTGGAGGCGCTCTTGGATGTAGCAATGTAAGTATTCCATTAGGATCAGATTGCGAAATAATTTTAGACCCACTTACTTTATTATTAAGTGGATATGATTGTTCGCAGACCTATTCTACCTATGCAGTTGCTGCTAATGGTGATATTATTGGAGATGTAATCGATGGCGCTTATGTCGGTCAAACACTTCAAGTTATTGTCGCTCAATCAGGTGGGAATAAATGTTGGGGTTACGTTACCGTCGTAGATAACATTGTACCTACAATTACTTGTTCCGATGTAACTGTTTTATGTAATGATTCAACGGATATTCCAAATATCGACAATCCAGCATACAGTGATAATTGCAGTCATGTATACCTGACTCACACAGATGTAGTGACTGATGGTATTTGCATTGATATTTATAATAGAGTAATTGAAAGAACATGGACAGCAACGGATGCAGCTGGAAACACCGCGTCATGTGTTCAAACCATTAATCTAAGCGGAGTTGATATTTCAACTGTAGATTTTCCTGGAAATTATGATGATGTTACTTTTCCTCATATTGAATGTAACTCCAATGTCGGAACAACTCCTGCTACCACTGGTATTCCATTAATCAATGGGCAACCAATCATTAATGGAGATATCTGCGGATTAACTGTTGATTATACTGATAGTCATTATGACCTCTGCGGAGGTAGCTATAAAATATTAAGAAATTGGGAAATTTTTGATTTTTGTGAAAATTTAACGGTAAATCACACTCAAATAATCAAAGTTTTAGATACTGATGGACCAATCTTATCTTGTCCTTCAACAATACAATTGCCAACATCTCCGAATGCTTGTAGTGCAACTTTTATTATTCCAACAATACTAGCTACGGATGATTGTTCTGGTGTCACGGTATCGGTTACTACGCCAGATGGATATACTTTTCCGATGAATGGAGGAACTGGAGTCAACTTGTCTTTAGGACTTTCAACTTTTACGTATCATGCAGTTGATGCTTGTGGTAATCAGTCTTCTTGCACGCTGGATGTTGAGGTTTTCGACAACGTTCCACCAGTTCCAATTTGTGATGCTTTCACGACTATTTCATTGAATGAAGGTGGATTTGGTCACGCATGTGCAACTACTTTTGATGATGGAAGTTATGATAATTGCGGAGATGTAGTGTTAAAAATTAAGAGGATAGACGCGGCAGCAAGTGTTGATTATACAGATTGTGTAGATTTTACTTGTGGAGATGTTGGAAGCAATATATTGGTCAACATGAGGGTTTATGATATCATCGGTACCTTTGGAGAAGAAGATCCAACTGCTCGATATAACGAATGTATGGTAGAAGTATTAGTTGCTGACAATGTAGCTCCAATTATTACTTGTGCTGATGACATTACCATCACTTGCGAACAAGACCCAACTGATCTTTCAATAGTAGGAGTATCGACCGCGACAGATATTTGTGGGGTTCACTTTTTAGAATTTTCAGATGTAGACAATAGAGACGAATGTGGAGCAGGAGATTTAGAAAGAACTTATACTGTGAATGATTTTAATGGAAATGCAGCAGTCGCATGTGTTCAAACCATCACCTTTATAGATGTAACACCAATCAATGTAATTTTTCCAAATGACTACGCTGTAAATAATTGTATCGCAACTGGAGAATTAATTCCTGAAAATTTGCCAAATGGTTTTAATTTCCCAATCCTACTTGGGGAAGATTGCGAATTGGTAGGTGTACATTTTGACGATGAGCTATTAGCTTTAGATCCTGATGCTTGCTTTCAAATACACCGTCACTGGAAAGTAGTAGAGTGGTGCAAGTATGATGCTAATGATCCGAATGAAAATGGTGTAACAAGACATACACAAGTCATTGAAGTGACAGATAATGTTGCACCAGTTATTATTGCTGGATGTGATGATCTTGAATTCTGTAGCTATGACGAAGATTGTCAAACTGGGTTAGCAGAATTGTTTGTCCAAGCAACGGATGATTGCTTAATGCCAGAATTATTAGACTATAGATATACAATTGATTTAAATTCAGATGGTGTTATTGATGCAAGTGCTAACACAACAGTTGCAACTGGAAATTACCCCTACGGAAATCACTCCATCACATGGACAGTAACAGATGGTTGTGGCAACGAAACGAGCTGTACTAAGTCATTCAGTATCTTGGATTGTAAGAAACCAACTCCAGTATGTATCAACGGTTTGTCCATTGATTTACAGCCAGTTGATCAATCTGTTTCAATCGTTCCTTTAGACTTGGAATCAGGAAGTTCTTTTGATAATTGTACATTATTTACCGATTTGAATTTCTCTTTTTCTAGTGATACCAATGACCAATCTTTGACTTTCACTTGTGCGGATATTGGTACTCAAATTGTTGAAGTTTGGATAACAGATGCGACTGGAAATCAAGATTTCTGCCAGACCTATGTAATCGTACAAGACAACAACAACGCTTGCCAAGTTGGTCAAAATGCAGAAATAAGTGGATACATCCAGACAGAAGATGCAGACCTTGTTGAAAATGTAGATGTAGAAATTATGAACTCAAATGCACTGCCATATACTACAACTGCAGATGGTCAATTTGCATTCCCAAGTGTTTTATTAAACAATAATTACACGGTACAGCCTAAGAAAGATATCCATCCTTTAAATGGGGTGACTACGTTAGATTTGGTTTTAATTCAGCAACATATTTTAGGAGTTGGTTCTTTGAACTCTCCATACAAAATAATTGCTGCAGATGCGAACGGTTCCAACACCATCACAACATTGGACATCGTAACGTTGAGAAGGTTGATTCTTGGAATTGACCAAAATTTCCAAAGCAATACGTCATGGAGATTTGTAGATATGGATTTTGTTTTCCCTATTCCAACAAATCCATTTGCAAGTGCATTCCCAGAACAAATTGATTTCAACAATATTGCAGCAAGCGAATTAGCGACTGATTTTGTCGGAGTGAAAATCGGTGATGTCAATGGAACCGCAATTCCAAATAATTTATTAGGAGCTTCATTAAGAACTACAAATGGGGCATTAAACTTCAATTTGAAAGATCAGACAACTACCGCTGGTGAATCAATCATTGTTGATTTCAAATCTAGTGACTTCAAAAATATACTTGGATACCAGTTCACAATTGATTTTGATGTAACTCAACTTGAAATAATCGATGTAATTCCTGGAGCGCTGGAAAACTTGTCTACTGAAAATTTTGGATTGGTCAACGCTCAAGAAGGAATGATTACATCAAGTTGGAATAGTGGCGCGGCATTGGATATGGACGAAGATGCAATCTTATTCAGCTTAGTATTTCAAGCATCTGAAAATGTATTGTTAAGTGAAGTATTGAATGTTTCTTCTAGGATGACAAAAGCAGAATCTTACGATAATAATGCGGAAGTAATGGATGTCGTATTCAATTTCGAAAATCAAGTTTCCACTACTGAATTCGAAGTATATCAAAATACGCCGAATCCATTTACAACAAATACGACTATTGCATTCAATTTGCCACAAGCTGATGAAGTGACCCTAACGATCACTAATGTCGCTGGTAAAGTATTGAAAGTAATTACAGGAAATTATACAAAAGGAAATAATACCATTGAGATTTCTGCAAATGAGTTGAACGGTGCAGGTGTTATGATCTATCGTTTAGATTCTGGAGATTTCACAACAACAAAGAAAATGATTCACCTTAAATAAAACCTTTGAAATCCATTTACCACTTTTAGATCAATTCAGATTTAAAATCGGTTTTTGGGATTTAGCTTCTTCCCGACTTAGGTCGGGAGGGAGCTTTTTTTAGAATTGAGACGTTAGAAGAATATTGAATATCGAATATCAAATTGAATATCGAATATCGAACAATGGAACTCCGAATGTCGAAGTAGCTCTACTTCGAAATTCGACATTCAAGATTCGATATTCTGCGGTTCATTTCTAAAGTTAAATCTACCCTCAATACATTATTGCATTCGTATTATTTTTAATATTAATTGCACTTTTAACACAGTTCAATAGCGAAACTTATATCATTGAATCCATTTTTTTAGTAACTTTACAGCAAACAAATTCCCATGAATAGATTTGCATTACTTGCAATAAGTCTACTGTTCAGCCTATACGCTGATGCCCAACATCTCCCAATTTTTACCCAATATCGCGACAATATTGGTATCATCAATCCTGCTGCAGTCAGTGGCGATTATTTCGCTTTTGATCACAACATGTCTTTTGGTGGTTCATATCGTCTACAGTGGGTTGGATTGGAAACCGCTCCTAAAACTCAAACAATAAGGGGTAGTTACTTGATCGATGATCGAGGTGGAATTGGTATGATCGTAGGTGGCCATTTAATCAATGATCAAACAGGTCCAACTGGTTTTACGGGGGCCTATGGTCGGTTCGCTGGTATTATATCTGACGATCCTTATTTTGGTGGATTATCATTCGGATTATCATTGGGATTAGTACAATACCGTGTCAATGTTTCGCAATTGAGATTGAGAGAACAAAATGATGTGCTAACAATGGATGATCAATCAAAACTTTTTCCTGATGCAGGATTAGGCGTTTATTACTATAGACAATTAGAGTCAGGGTTTCTGAGTGGTGACTACGTATATGGTGGGATATCTATTCCTCAAGTGGTTGGACTAAATTTGAAATTTAAAGATGACTCTGGTGAATTTTATACTCAAAGAATCCAACACGTATACGGATTGTTGGGAATGCAGAAGTTTTTTGATAATGACAATTTCTTAGAACCTTCTGTCTGGATTCGATATGCACCCAATGCACCAGTCAATGCTGACTTCAGTCTAAAATATCAAATGGAAGGCAATCTATGGGTAGGGCTTGGAATGGCTACTAGTGGTATCTTCCATGTCGATGCTGGATTGATTGTCGGAGAAAATTTAGGATTTGCAAACAACTTGAAGATCGGATACAACTTCGATTATTCATTTAATACATACGGCCCTTTTGTTGGGACTACACACGAATTTAACGTAACCTACAGCTTACAACGATAAAAAAGTACGTGGACACAATTAAATATACTAAAGTTCTTTGGGCCTCTTTTTTTATCATACATCCATAAAAAGCCTCGATAACAATAGTCTCGAAATAATCATTATTTAATCAAGACCAAGTACTTAATAGAAAATTAAACAACATATTATTTATTTTACTAATTGGATACGTCTCCTAGAAACCCATGAACAAACTATCCATTCTTTTCATTCTAATCCTAATTGGCTTTGGGGTAAAAGCCCAACCAATTATAAATGTATCTGCCATAAACGCCAATCCTGGTGATGTCGCATGCGTTGACTTTACAGTTGAAAACTTCAATGATATTGTAGGTATTCAATATAGCGTACGATGGGATCCCACAGTACTTCAATATAATTCCGTCAATAATTTTGGGTTGCCAGATTTGGCAAGTGGTAATTTTGGTGTGGCTGATATTGGTCAAGGCATCTTAAGATTTCTATGGTTTGATGCTTCCCTTACTCCCGTCAATTTGATGGATGGAGATTTGATTTTTTCTGTTTGCTTTGATGTAATCGGTTCACTTGGGGAAGCTTCATTTGTTGAAATATCTGGAGACCCACTCGGCATCGAAGTAACTTCTTCCGACCTGGGAGCAGGTGATATCGGTATTGATCCAACAAGTGGTGGTGGACAAGTTGTAGTCGGAGATCCATTACAACTATGTGCAGCTAATGTTTTAGTGGCACCTGGAGGGACGATTTGTGTTCCTGTTACCACAGATGATTTTACGGATATCAATGGTTTTCAATTTTCAATGCACTATGATCCAGCAATATTAGATTACGATAATTTTTCAAATGTACATCCAAGTATCAGCAATTTAGTATCCAATGGAGGGAATGGAGATATTACATTAAGTTGGTTTGAGTCATTAGGACAGGGAGTGGACATTCCATCAGGGACTACATTGTTTGAAGTTTGTTTCATCGCATTGGGTACGCTAGGTCAAGTCTCTGATATTACTTTTGATGGTATGCCTACAACCATTGATGTGACTGCGGAATCCTCAGGAAGTACCAACATTGGTTTGAATGGAAAACCCGGCATAGTAACTATTGGAGACCCACCCACTGATTTGATTCTAACAACAAGTACTCATACTGAAAATATTGGTGACAATGTATGTGTTGATTTTACAGTCTCCGATTTTGAAGATGTAGTATCTATGCAATTCTCAATTAATTGGGATTTTGGTGTTTTAGAATTCACGAATGTAGTAGATAATAATCTTCTTGGAAATTCCATATCAATTGGCACTACCAATGCAAATATGGGAGAAGCAACCGTTTCGTGGTTTAGTTTCAACAATCCAGTTACAATTCCTGATAATTCAGTACTTTTTCAATTGTGTTTTGATGTCGTAGGATTTGGAGGTGATTGTACGGATGTCGAAATATCCGGAATACCATTGTTTGAAGAAGTTGTAAAAAATAATGGCGGTGGTAATACCGTTGTGAATATTAACGATACCGCAGGTTCCGTCTGCGTTATTCCAGATCCCTTTGTGCTGGCAGATACGACGATATTTCATATTGATTGTGGTACCAACTTCGGAACGATTGATGTGGAATATAGTGGTGGAGTTCCACCTTTCATGGCAACTTGGTCACATGGACCAACTACTTTTGATGTTACGAATTTGGCTGCAGGGATCTATACTACCGAAGTTACGGATGCTGTCGGGAATTCTTTTATGCATACTTTCGAAGTATTTGATTATACCATCGATCCAGGAAATTGTGATGATGGAGATTGTTCGAATGGAGTAGAATCGTGGGATGGTTGTGAATGCGTGGTCGGAACCGCACCAGTCGATCCAGGAAATTGCAGTGATGGAGATTGTACCAATGGGGAGGAATTTTGGAATGGTTGTGAGTGTGAGACAGGAACTCCACCAGTCGATCCAGAAGATTGCAATGACGGAAATTGTGCCAATGGAGAAGAATTTTGGAATGGCTGCGAATGTGAGTCAGGCCCTGCACCAGTAGACCCAGGCAATTGCGATGACGGAATTTGTACCAACGGGATCGAAGAATGGGATGGTTGTAACTGCGTTGTTGTATCAATGTCACTTCAAGGCTGTACCAATAATACAGCGACAAATTTTGATCCGCTAGCGACCTGTGATGATGGGAGTTGTGTTTTTCCATGTCCAGATCCAGGTAATTGCGACAATGGCGACTGTGAAGATGGATTAGAAATATGGGATGGAACTTTATGTGAATGCGTATCCG
This sequence comes from uncultured Saprospiraceae bacterium, assembly GCA_937928575.1. Lineage (GTDB taxonomy): Bacteria > Bacteroidota > Bacteroidia > Chitinophagales > Saprospiraceae > CALDGQ01. The sequence goes on from CALFWW010000129.1 coordinate 29,391, forward strand.
GCCCACCACCAGTAGAACCACCAAGTTGTGATGATGGAGATTGTACAAATGGAGAAGAATTTTGGAATGGCTGCGAATGTGAGTCAGGCCCTGCACCAGTAGACCCAGGCAATTGCGATGACGGAATTTGTACCAATGGGATCGAAGAATGGG
>CALFWW010000130.1 GCA_937928575.1 uncultured Saprospiraceae bacterium
AATTGCGGATATCTATGAGAAAATTTTACTGATATCTGCGTTGGAAAGCCCTGTCTGCTTGGCGCAGTCAGGCAGGCTCGCCGTAACTAAGGCTATGTCTGCGTTTTCCGCCTTAATCTCAATAAAATTTTCCTCCATATAATAACGCACTTATAGAGTACAATTTGTATTATTGTAAAAATTGAGTATATGGGACATAAAAAAGTGGATTGAAAATGATAACATCTCCAATCCATTTTAAATTACTAATTCTTGATAAAATTATTTTGCTACAACAAACATTTTCGATTGTAGTCGTTGACCATCTATGGAAACGCTAACATTGTAAATACCGTTTTGAAACTCAATTAAATTAACTTCATGATTTAGTTCTTCATTACTAATATGTGAATAAACTAATTGTCCGAAGGTATTATAGATTTCAGTTAACACCTCATTTCCGTTGACGTCACTTAAGTTTATGTTTAGAAGATCCGTAGCAGGATTAGGATACAATTCAATCGACCGGTTCTTTTTTACAGCCGTCAATTCATCTTTCTTATCAATTTTAGTTTTAGATGCATTTGCGATGTCGTCAATAGGATTGATCCGTGGTGAATTCCCCACTGTTACATTTTCAAAACCATCACAAAGTAAGTTCCAACTACTATCATGTGATTGATAAATTACGATATAGCCTCCTGGAGACAAGTTACTCACAGTTTCAGTAGCATTACAGGGTGTACCGAAAGTTCCACATTCAAATAATGGAGTGTATGCAGCATCATAAACTTTAGCTGAGTTGATTGGATCCGTTAATCCAGTAATAGTTATCGAATTCGACCCAATTGTGTACGCTATGTTACAACCACCACCACCGACTGGTGCTCCTTGACAAGTACAACCATCTGCTTGAATGACATCGTTGCTGGTGTTGCTGTCAAAGTCATTGCAAGCGCTACCTACTGGAGCTGGTAATGCTGGATTATTTGGAGCACAATCATCTGGATCACAGGTACCATCATTGTCACTATCTGTGCAACTACTTCCTCCCACTGTTATAAATTCTCCGATATTACAAGTTGCTGAAGAAATACTGATATAGTAAGTTCCAGCAGTAGCGTTGTAAGTTTCAGTATTGGTACATGGATTTCCGTTCCAAGGATTGCAATTCCATACATCTTGCCAATTAGAATTGAAAATTTTAGAGTTGGTTCCAACCCCACCGGTAATCGTAATCACGCCATTAGTTGCAGAATAAGATACTGGACAACCGTCACTACTTGGCACTCCTGCGCACGTACATCCATCCGATTGTATTACGTCATTGATTGTATTTCCGTTTCCATCATTGCAGCTTGAACCAACTGAAGCTGGTAGATTTGCATTGTTGTCATTGCAATCATCTGCAGCACAGACCCCATCATTATCATTGTCGGTGCATCCACCTCCTCCACCAACAGTAACAAATTCGCCAATGTTACAATCCGCCGAAGAAACGCTGACATAATACTCTCCTGGAGGTGCGTTAAATGACTCAGAATTTGTACAAGGATTTCCATTCCAAGGATTACAACTCCAGACATCCTGCCAATTAGAATTGAAAATTTTAGAGTTGGTTCCGACAGCACCAGAAATTGTAATCACTCCATTATCTGAACTATAGGTCACTTGGCATCCGCCGCCACCAGGGGTTCCAGCACATGTACATCCATCTGATTGAATGACATCATTGGTTGTATTTGAATTACCATCATTACAAGCGGTGCCAGGTGAAGTTGGAATCGAAGCATCGTTGTCGTTGCAATCTACAGCTGCACAGAATCCATCATCGTCATTATCTGTACATCCACCAGTTGCTGAACAACCAATCACTTGTACTTCCGCGATTGTCAGGTAAGAAGTTCCATTAGCTTGTACCCGCACATATCTTGCTGTTTCACTCAAAGAGAAATTACTTGGTGTGCCAGCATTGCCCGTTGTATTTTGGGACCAACTTGCTTGACCAAGTGCAGTATTTAAACTGTTAGAAAAAGCAGTATTTGAGACCATTACTTGGAAATTTTCCAAACGACTACTTCCTTCCGTTCTATTATACACGCTAATTTGTTCGATATTAAATTGTCCACCTAAATCTACTTGCCACCAGGGCTGACTGGTATTATTCGTTGCTGAAACTGAACCATTCCAATAAACGCCATCGGTATTTCCATCTACTGCTTTGAATGCACTTCCAGTCACACCATTGGCAGTCAGGGTACTTGATTGCGTAGCTGGTTTGTTGAGCGCAACATTTGTTGTGGCTTGACAATTGCCACCACCACTTGGTGTTCCTGCACACGTACAGCCATCTGATTGAATGATATCATTCGTTGTATTTGGATTTCCGTCATTGCAGCTGGAGCCGACGGGTGCTGGTAAATTTGGATTATTGTCATTACAATCCGCATTGCCACAGATGCCATCGCCATCTGCATCTCCTCCATTTCCAAAACAAGGATCACAACCTGGCCCGGCTGCAACTTGGATCGTTTCGGTCTTGATACAACCGTTTACGTTTACAGTTGCGATATAATTTCCAAAGTGAGAACTGTTGATACTATTTGCAATTAAAGCGTTATTGGAATTGTTGGTGTAACCATTTGGTCCAGTCCAAGATACCGGATATCCATTTGGATTGACACTTAAAATTAATTTATCACCTGGACAAACTGGGATATAACAATTTCCATCTACCACATATCCTGCATCATTTGTATTTTGCTCGCAAACAATTGTGAAATCATTGTCATCACAAGGATCTGGAGGAAACAAATATTGGGAAGCAACAATTGCCTTATCGATTCCCGGACCTGCCCATCTCAGTTGCATTCTTGCTCCTAGCGTGCTTTCTATAAATTCGATTCTTATATCATGAAATTGACCTGCAAAAAGTTCGACAAATCCTGTGTCTTCCCCATCATCGAAAGCAGTTGGATTGTCCACCATCAACCTTCCATTCACCCAAAGCTTCACCCCATTATCTGCAGTAGTAAAAAATGTGTAGTACCCATCTCTTGGGACTCTTACTCTTCCTTCCCAAACTGCTGACCAAGTATCTCCTCCCATTCCTGGAGGCGCACCTGTACCCCAATTAAAATTAACAGTCGGATCTATTCTTTGCAAAACCTGATTTGTAAAATCATTGTTGTCATAGTAGGTTCCTTGCAATCCGGTCCCCCCTAAATTTGCATGTCCTTGAGGAGTACAGTCATTGATATCGTCACCAATATTGATAACTTTTGCAATACTTGGAGTACCATTGTTATTGAATGCAAATAACATATAATTTCCGGGAGGTAAAATATTTCTATTTGGTACCTGTATGGAATATTGATTTCCACCATTATTGGTATACGAAACAGTAATTCTTCGTTGACCATTGGAGGTACTGTGTGTTACTGCAGTCATTCTTTGCAATACAAAATTTGATATCGTTGAATTGGTGTTGACGACCATATTGGTGTTCCAATCTGTCTCTGTTGGGGCAGATGTTATCGTTGGTCTTGTAGCTAAGACACCGTTATTGTTAAATAAATAGGGTGGAGAATAAATTTGAGCATCTGGGTGATTGGCATCTGGACAATTTGTTGAACAAAGACCACCACCAGCAACATACACTCTACCATCTACTAATAGCAATGCTGTACTATGATAACTCCTAGGAACGGTCATAGGAGCAACATTTCGCCATTGTCCAGTATTTGGATTCCAAAGTTCAATGCCTAGAACGGCAAAATCATCATTCCAAATATCTGCAACATTTTGACCTCCAATTGCCATTACTTCTCCATTAGGAAGTACCACGGCATTTCCATAAGCTCGACGGTTATTCATGTTGCCTGTTTGAGCTGCAACTGCATTGTTAGTATTGATATCAATGGTGTAACATCTATCGGAACCAACTGTATTATTTTCGAATGTTGTTGATCCCCCCAAGGTTAAAATTTTTCCAACATCATACATAACGGACATTCCTACTGTGGAATATTCTGAATTTCCTCGCGTACCAGCTTGTGTCCAAGATCCAACCCCCGTCGGATCGATCCAATGCATTTTGTTACTTGGTCCAGCATGAAATATTTGACCATTTGGTGCATTCCATAACCAAGCGAAGTAATCATCTTGTCTGACCGGTTGTGATGAAGATACACCATCTGTGGCTACATCAGATAAAACACCAGGTAGTTTAAACCATCCTGTTTTTTCTGTCCAGACTTCAGAATGTTTATTGCCAATAGCTCCACTCCAAGAACCACCCACAACAAATGTTGCTCCACTTCCGTGTGTTACTCCTCCGTGATAACCACGTGGAATATTCAGCTCATCTGCAGAGCTCCACCCTCCTGTCATCGGATCATAGATACTCGTTTTACCTGCGCTTGACCCTCCATTTACCATCACTCTACTATCTGGCAGTAGTGTTGCACTTGGGCAAAACATATCATGCGAAGTATTTTCAACCAGTGCCTCCGTTACTGTATTGTTGGAAGGATCAAAAATACAGGTCCAGGTTTTACCATTATCTCCACCGAATACTAATTTGTCTTTGGCAGACCAAGACAATATTCTCCCATCCGGAAGATGTGCAGAGGCACCTGCAATCAATGGCATATTCAGCACTGAACTCCAAGCTCCATTTTGATTATTGACAACTGAGGTTTTGAAAGGTATAAATTCTACAGATTCAACTTCCATGTCGTACTTATAGGACAACATTTTTTTGTTGAGTTGATACATTTCCCAAGACATCTTTTCTCCTGAGCATAATATTACAGATTCGGGGTCACCATTTGCGTATACTGGCGAAGCGAACATCACAAAAGCGATGAAAATTAGTAAGTATTTGAACATAGATTCTAAACTTTTAAAGTTAATTAATAGCTATCAAGGGCAGTTTTAAACTATGGGAGGGAGAGACAATTTATTAAAAAAGTCTTAAGCCAATAAAAAATTTAGTTCAATACTTTCGGAAATCGTACTCCAAGGATACAAAATACCCTAAATGTAGTAGGAAGAATAGTATTCGTTAGACTTAATAGAAAATCTAATTACAACAAACATTTGATTAGGCAATTTTTCTGCATCAAACATAACATTAATATTATAAATAACCATTTTCTTATATTTGGAAAAACAAATCTAAACAAGAAAATATGAACCGAATTACCTCAGCAGCGGAATACAAGAAAACGTACAAAGCAAGTGTCGACAATCCAGAAAAATTCTGGGCCACTCAAGCCAAAACTTTTAAGTGGAAAAAAAAGTGGAAAAAAGTATTGGATTGGGATTTCAGGAAACCTGATGTAAAATGGTTTGTTGGAGGAAAATTAAATATCACTGAAAATTGTTTGGATCGGCATTTGAAAAAACGTGGCGACCAGACGGCATTAATTTGGGAACCGAATGATCCAAGTCGTCCTTACAAAAGCTACACCTATAAAGCATTACACAAAGAAGTCTGTAAGTTTGCAAATGCACTAAAGAAGAATGGAATCAAAAAAGGAGATCGTATTTGTTTTTATATGCCGATGGTTCCTGAGTTAGCAATTGGTGTCTTGGCATGTGCACGAATCGGTGCGATCCATTCAGTTGTCTTTGCTGGTTTTTCTGCAACTGCTTTGGCAGACAGGATAAAAGATGCCACTTGTAAAATGGTGATTTGCTCCGATTATAACTCAAGAGGTGCCAAAAATATTCCAGTAAAGAAAGTTGTAGATGAAGCGCTGAAAAAAGGATGCAAGTCCGTTAAGACTGTTATTGTACACGAAAATACGGGTGACAAGGTGACCATGAAAAGAGGTCGTGACAAATGGTGGCACAATGTTACAAAAGACCAAAAAGGAAACTGCAAACCTACTGTTATGGATTCAGAAGATGAGCTATTTATTTTATACACCTCTGGATCTACTGGCAAACCTAAGGGTGTCGTCCATACTTGTGGTGGTTATATGGTTTATACTAGTTATAGTTTCAAAAATGTGTTTGCCTATGAGGACAATGATGTCTATTGGTGTACTGCTGATATCGGTTGGATTACTGGTCACAGTTATATTATCTATGGTCCTTTATTGAGTGGCGCGACTACGATCATGTCAGAGGGTGTTCCGACTTATCCAGATGCAGGTCGATTTTGGCATATTTGTGAAAAGCATAAAGTCAACCAATTCTATACCGCGCCGACTGCTATTCGTGCGTTGATGGCGCAAGGTGATCACTGGCCGAGTCACTACGATTTATCCAACTTGAAAGTACTTGGTACGGTCGGAGAACCCATCAATGAAGAAGCATGGCAATGGTATAATAAATTTATAGGCAAAGGTAAATGTCCAATCGTCGATACTTGGTGGCAAACTGAAACGGGTGGTATCATGATTAGTCCGATTCCTAATGCATTGAAGACCAAACCTTGTTACGCAACTCATCCGCTTCCTGGTATTCAGCCTTGCCTTGTAACTCCAGAAGGAAAAGAAATAAAGAAAAAGAAAGCAGAGGGACTTTTGTGCATCAAATATCCTTGGCCTTCTATGATCAGAACGACATATGGGGATCACGAAAGATGTCGCCAAGTTTATTTTTCTGCTTTTGACAACATGTATTTTACAGGTGATGGTGCGCGTCGAGATAGTGATGGTAGCTACCGAATTATCGGTCGTGTTGATGATGTTATCAATGTCTCAGGACATCGAATAGGAACTGCCGAAGTCGAGAATGCGATTAATGAACATGACAACATTATTGAATCTGCTGTTGTTGGCTATCCACATGCAATCAAAGGACAGGGAATTTATGCTTATGTCATCACAGATGGGAAAGTCAAGGACAAAGCTAAGTTTAAGAAAGAGTTGGATGCAGTGGTCAGAAAGTTTATTGGTCCTATTGCGAAACCTGATAAAGTACAATTGGTTTCTGGATTGCCAAAAACCCGTTCTGGAAAAATAATGAGACGAATATTGAGAAAAATTGCTTCTGGTGATACCAAGAATTTGGGGGATATTTCTACATTGTTAAACCCAGATGTGGTGAAAGAAGTGATCAAGGGTAAGGTGTAATCTGAAGTCTACCCTTCCATTTGCTTAACGCATAAAATAAGACGTATCTATTAATTAATTTTGATAGATACGTTTTTTTTTCATATTTGAATTACTCCTAACGAAGGATCAATACACCGACCTCCAAGATAGCTCACCAAGCAATGTTAATAGAACCTGATTTCTCAATAAAAATCTCTACATAAAAAATGAAGGCTATAGATTTTGCATCTACAGCCTCGCCAGTTTTTGGCACTCATTTAGCTTTTCATGTCACTCTATTAAAGCTTTGATAGTGTGAAGGGAAATTTAATTGTTTATCTAAACTTTTAAATATGTTTCAAACAAATATAACCATGGTCTTTCCAAACAAAACAGTCACACTACCCTAATAAATCTGCATATTGCTACTTATCTTGGAAGTTTCTGAAATAATTGGTCGGCAATTTCCCAAAGCGCTTCTTGAAGATTTTTGAGAAATATTCAGGTGTCGAAAAACCTACATGAAATGCAACTTCCGAAACTGTAGAGAAAGTCCTATTTTCCAGCAAATGTCTCGCTTTTTGAAGTCGAACTTCTTTTAGATAATTTCCGGGCGTCATCCCTGTTAATTTCTTTAATTTTCTTCCCAACTGTCTTTCTCCTAAGTGAACTTTGAATGCGAATTGGACCACATTAAAATTGGCCGCTTCAATGTTTTTTATAGCGATTTGCTCTATTTCTTTCAACCATTTTAAATCTGCAGAATCAGTTCCTTCAAATTTATTGATGATTTCATATGCTTTTTGTGGCGTCTCCTCTTTTTTCAAGTCTTCTTTTTCTCTACTAATAATTTTACTTAGGAGATTATTGACTCTAGCCCTCAATTCTTCTGCTTCAAATGGTTTCACGATATAATCGTCCACCCCAATTCTCAATGCTTTTATTTTATCTTGGATATCTGCACGAGCGGTAAGAAAAATGAATGGTGTTAATTTCCAAACATTCATGGCCCTCGCTTTTTCCAGAAAAGTAAACCCATCCATCTCAGGCATCATGACATCAGAAATGATAATATCATAATTCGATTTTTCATCTTGCAACATAGCCAGTGCAACTTTACCATTGTTTGCTTTATGGACATTTGCAATCGTATCCAACAATTCAATCACATATGATTGCATTCCCAAGTTGTCTTCCACCACCAGAATATTTTTCCGTTTTGTATTCCCAACTTTTTTTACGGCTGCCTCTGTTATAATCATCTTAGGTTCCTTTGCATATGGCACCATTTCTCCTTCAACTATTTCTTTTGGAAATCTAAACTTGAATGTAGAACCTTTTTTCAATTCTGATTCGACCGTAATTTCACCTTTCATTAGTGCTGACAATTCTTTAGAAAGTGCCAAGCCTATACCCAACCCTCCCATCAAATTATTCTCAGCTTGTTTGGTTTGATAAAATCTTTGGAAAATATGAGGCAAATCATCTTCATGAATTCCAAGACCCGTATCTTCCACAAGAATTTGCATTTCATTGTCTTTTTCATGAATTCGCAAGTAAATAGTGTCTTCTGATTCACTATATTTAAATGCGTTTGCTAACAAGTTGATTACAATTCGTTCTAGTTTCTGAACATCGACATTGAGGTATAGATTGGTAGATGCGTTATAGTCCAGCGTAAAATTGATGTTTCGATTTTCAGCTTCTGGATTAAAATTATTGATCCATTTTTCGACTACGTTTCTCAAGCGAACCGGTTCTTTGTTTAAGGTAATTTTTCGCGCATCCAATCGATTCAAGTCCAGAATTTCCTCCACCAATTGTCTCAACGCAACACTGTTTTGCGCTATGGATTCTAAAGTTTTTCGAACTTTTGGAGAATTAATTTGACCTGATTTCAGTAATTGCTGTAATGGACCCAATATCAGGGTCAATGGCGTACGTAATTCATGTGTTACATTAGAGAAAAAACGAGATTTGATTTTATCCAATTCTTGTAATTCTTCTGCCTGCTTTTCTATCAACTGCTTATCTGTTTCAATTTGTGTAGTACGACGAGCGACTTCTAGTTCTAAGTTTTCTTTATCCTTTTCAAGCTTATAAGTTCTTCTTTTAATGAAGGCCTTAACCAAACCAAATAGCAAGAATGCCATTAACACAAGAAACCACCATCTCAAATAAATAGGAGGCAGCATTTTGAAAGGAATATTAATTTGATTTTCGGCCCAAATTCCTTTTGCATTCTTAGCTTTAATTGATAATTGATGATTTCCTGACGGTAGTGTATTGAGAAAAATAGAGTTCCCTTCCATTGCAACCCAATTGTTATCCACACCCTCTATTTTTGAGTAATATTTAGACTCATTCGCTTTGGTATAATCATTAAGCGCAACTGTAATGTTTATAGATTTAGTGGATGGTTTTAATGTAATAGGATTAGTAGAAGAATAGGATTCCAGATTAGATATAGCATACATTGAATCGTTGTCTAAGTATTCCAAGTCTACTAAATGAAGTTTGGGTCTTTGGCCCGAGATCACAATGTCTTTAGGATGAAATGAAGTAATTCCCTGAATTCCGCCGAAATAAATTATACTATCTTTATTTTCAAAATGTGATTGGAAATTAAATTCATCATGGACAATCCCATCCTCGACTTTGTAATTAGTGACTTCTCCAGTTTTCTTGTTATAATGCATCAACCCATTGTTACTTGGCAACCACAAATAGCCTAAGTTAATTTTATCTTCATAAATTGCATAAATGGTGTTATCGGTAAGCTCGTTTTGAGTCGTTATCTGTACAGGTTCTCCATTTGGAAAATCCCAATGAATAAGCCCACCAAGTTTGGTTCCCAACCAAAAAGTATGGTCTTCTTTGTCTCGATATATATATGTTATAAAATTATACGGAAAATTATTGTTAGAAGAGCAGAAGTGTTCGACGATACCTTTATGGATATCAATTTGATACAGACCATTACTTGCCGCAGCAAAAAAGTTAGTTTCATCAATAGATTCAAAATCGTAAACAGAGGAGGTGTTTATTTCAGTGAATTTATTCAATTGGTCATGTTTGGAAAATTTATCTTTCTTTTCATCGTAAAGCCCTAAACCAAATTCACCACCAATCCATAATCGGTCATCATGATTATGCTCGTAGAATTTAAAAACGGTGCCTTCTTCTCGATTTATTTTATAAAATTTTACATCTAAGGGATCGAATGAGCCAATTTTGCAAAACTCTCTTATGGGGCCACCTACCCAAAAGTTATTTTTAGTATCAATGTACGCAGATTGACCATGGACTATTTTGTTGGTAATTAATTTTTCATTTCCTGACTTGGTTTCTAATTCAAACCACCCAGAATAAGATGCAACAAATATATTTCCATCTTCTTTTTGAATAATTCCTCTTGTACTTTTTCCCTTAAGATGTTTTTTGAAAGGATTTTTTTGAAAACCAATTTGAAAAACGCCTTCATAAGTACTTATCCAAACCGTGTTCGTTTGGTCAACATGAACATGACTTGGTGTAATACTGACATCACTTTGGATTTCAGGATTTTTAATAGGTGTTACATTATTGCATGTATAATCGATTAATAATAATTGCCCAATATTTCCTTGATTGGCAACAATATATCGATTGTTAATGGACTCAATTCTGAATTCTATAATCTTTCCAAGGTCTAAATTTTCAACAAATTTTGGAGTTATTAGCGGAGTATCTTTAGTCTCCTTTATAAAAATTTCTTTTCCCTTGGTAAACCAAAATCGATCTGAATCATCAATTCTAAATTGTAAGGCATCGAAAGGTAATTTTTCATAGCGCTCAAATCCTTTTATCAGGTCTGACTGATATAAATATCCATTGTAGGCTAACCAATTGGTCCCATTAGAATCTTTATCAATTGCAAAATAAGTATGCTTCTCTAATACACCCGCCTTCTTAAATTCAGGAAGAACACCAACTTTTTTGAAGCTACCATCAATGTATTCATAGATTTCCTTCGACTTTCTACTTGCTAACCAGATGCCTTTGTGATTATTTGTTCTGGGTACATTATTAAAACAATCTTTAACTGGGAATGGCAAATCATCCTTGAAATAATCTTCGATTGGCACTAATTCATTATCACCTTTTAAGAGTATTGAAAAATCACTAATTCCAGCCGAATAATTAAAATGACAAAACCACAAGTTACCATCTGCATCCTCTGAAATTCGCTCGACTGATAAAGGTACATTGTGTTGTATATTTCGCTTGTAAGGATGGAATTCAAAGCCATCGAATCGATAGGCACCAATATCTGTCGCAATCCACATAAATCCTTGGCTATCCTTGAATGTAGAGCGAATATTTCTGGTTTCTAAACCCTTCTCTAAATTGTAATGGTAAGTGGACTGTATATACTTTTGCGTGGAAGCAATAAGTGGCACAAACAATAAAAGTAGTAAGCAATATATCCGTATGTTCACAAGTCTGATTCTTTTAAATAATCTCACTATGGGATGTTGCATAGTTGGCTTAGGATTGCCAATTATGCATTGCAATTTGGCTCAGTAAGGTACATTATAAAGAGGTGCAAAGGTGGGTATATCCAAAACTGAACACCCTAAATATAGGACTTTTACCCTATATTTTTCAGTCATATTTGTTAATTGGGATTGCAAAAAGCAAAAAAAGTGGGTTGAAGCATTCGCCTCAATCCACTTTTTTACTTTTTATTTCTAATAATAGAAGTCTGACTTTCTAGCTTTTAATGTACATAATTTCCTTGGCAGCATTGACAATCTTTGCCGGACTTGGTAAGTAACCTTCTACCAAAGTAGGTGCATAAGGAAGCGAGACATCCGCAGCATTCAATCGAATAATTGGTGCATCCAGATAATCAAATGCTTTGGATTGAACACCAAAAGCAACTTCGGATGAGATCCCTGCATAAGGCCAGGATTCGTCGACAATGATGAGTCGATTTGTTTTTTTGACAGAATTGATAATCGTGTCATAATCCAATGGACGAATTGTCCGAAGATCAATAATTTCTGCTGAGATATTTTCTTTTTCCAATTCCTTGGCAGCATCCATGCACACGTTCATCATTTTGTTGAATGAAACGATGGTAACATCGGTTCCTTCTTGACGAACTGCAGCAACACCAATTGGTACCAAATATTCACCGTCCGGAACCATACCCGTAGCACCATATAATAACTCAGATTCCATCACACAAATCGGATCATCATCACGAATCGCAGATTTGATCAAGCCTTTTGCATCAGCCGGATCGGTACAGGATATTACTTTTAGTCCAGGGCAGTTGGCCAACCAAGCTTCAAAACTTTGGGAGTGTTGTTGTGCCAATTGACCAGCAGAGCCAGAAGGTCCACGGAATACAATCGGACAATTAAAATCACCTGCAGATTGAGACAAAGTCTTTGCTGCATTATTTACAATTTGGTCAAAAGCAAGTACTGCAAAATTCCAAGTCATGAATTCAACGATTGGGCGCAAACCATTCATCGCTGCTCCAACGCCAATTCCAGCAAATCCTAACTCGGCAATCGGTGTATCGATAACACGCTTTGGACCAAACTCATCGAGCATCCCTTTACTTACTTTATAAGCACCATTATATTCTGCAACCTCCTCTCCCATCAAAAACACGGTGTCATCGCGACGCATTTCTTCAGTCATTCCTTCTTTAATTGCGTCTCTTAATGTCAATTCTCTAGCCATTTTATCTTAGTTTTGTACGAGTCAAATTTATGCAATAATATGGTAGTATTTTAGTAATTGTATTAACTAAATAACTACACAACAATCTAAGCTGTGAATTTACTAATAAATACTTCAATTCTTCTGGTAATTTCCTTCTTAATGTTGGGTTGCCAGTCAGATAAAGATGCACGAGTTTTTGATAATCAGAAAGCATTTATTAGTGGTCAAATTGATCAGTCAGTTAATGACCAAGTCGTACTGACGATCAATGATAAACGGATTGTCGAAACCTTGAAAAATAAAGGGAAATTTAGATTTGACATTGATTTGGATAAATCTGTTTATGCTTTATTTAATCATGGCGATCAAATAAGTGATTTATTCTTAAGACCTGGTGATAGTTTGCACCTAAAAATAAATGCAGCATCCGAAAATGTTTCCACTCAGTATACTGGAAGTCGGGTAATTGAAAATCAATTCTTGCAGGAGAAAAAAAAATTAAGATCTAATCATAACATCAATAACCCGAATATCTTTAATAAAACTTCTACAGACTTCAGCACTACTACGAAAAATTACCAATTGGCCGTCAATGAGTTGTTGCAAAAATATGCCGACTCCAATCAAGATATGGATCCACTTTTCAAGAAACAACAATCCTATTTGACGAAATATGAAATGGCAAGTTTGTTGTTAGATTTTCCGCTATTCAAAAATGATGGTCTTAGTGAAACAGAATTACCCGCTGATTATTTCAATTTCTTAAATGACATCCAATTAAATAACGCGGTCATTCAAAACACTTTAGAATACAATACTTTTATCCGTAGTTATATTGCTAGAAAAACTAAATTGACAACAGGATTAAACAAAGTAAATCAAACAGATCACCCGTTAGCATGGACACAATCCAAAATCAATGTCATTGAAAAAGAGGTGACGCTACCAAATATCAGAGCCAATTTAATCACAGAGGCTATCGAATGGCATCTTTACAATCATGGTTGCATGAATATTGATAGTTTGATTCACATTTT
>CALFWW010000131.1 GCA_937928575.1 uncultured Saprospiraceae bacterium
TCAAGATCCAAATGATTTGAACTTGGTAGGTGATGTAACAGATGAAGCAGATTTGTGTGATACTTCATTGGGTGAGGCCAGTTATACGGATGAAGTTTCACCGGATGATCCATGTATTGGCGCTTCCATTATTACTAGAACCTGGACTTTAAGTGATGCTTGTGGCAATGAAACAAATGCGATTCAAGTGATTACTTTGGAAGATCTCAATAGTCCAGTATTCTCTGATTTACCGGCTGACATTACGACAGATTGTGAAAACATTCCTACTCCAGCGATTATAACTGCAGATGATATTTGTACTGGAACTTTGGATCCAACATTTTCTGAGGAGCGGGTTGATGGGGACTGTATTGAATATTATACTTTGGTGAGAACTTGGGAAGTATCAGATTCATGTGGCAATACAGCGTCGCATGTTCAAAATATTGCAGTGGAAGGCTGTCAACCTGAAGTGATTATTTCAGTCACTCCAGTTGCAACAGTTTGTCAAGATGAGACTATTACTTTTACTTCAGTGGTAGGACCGGAATATCCGACTCCTAATTATCAATGGCAATTCAGCCCTGATGGAATTACCTGGAATGATATCCCAGGAGAAGTAAATGCAACATTGGTTTTTGTAACAGATGATACTACCGATGGTTGGTATCGGGTCATTGTTTCAAACGATGTTTTAGACATCAATAATGAGAACTGCAGCATCAATTCCAATGAAATCAAATTAGATGTTTTGTTGAACACAGAAGATACTCAATTGCAAGAAATTATTTGTCCAGGATTAACAATTGAATTTGGTGGTGAGATTGTAGATCTTGCTGGTACTTATGTAGATTCATTGTTTGGCTTCAATGGCTGTGATAGTGTTGTTTATTTAGACTTGCAATTCTTGCCAATTATCGAAGAGCAGATTGCTTACGAAATTTGTGATGGAGATTCTATCATTGTGGGAACATCAGTATACAACACAGCAGGTAATTATTCAGATACATTAGTCGGATCAGATGGATGTTTAATTTTGCAATTGACAGAATTGATTATTCATCCAAATTTATTCAATCCGATTGCTGATGAAATTTGCGAAGGAGAAACTGTAACTATAGGTACTTCTGTCTATGATCAGACAGGTGTATTTGTCGATTCTCTTCAAACGATTCATGGATGTGATAGTATTGTTGAATTAACTTTAACTGTGCATGAGATTTACACAGATACGATTGTAGCTGCTTTCTGTGAAGGTGATTCTATTTTAGTAGGTAGCAATAGTTATACAGCAACTGGATTCTATACTGAAAGTTTAGGTTCCATTCATAATTGTGATAGTACAGTCTACTTAGATTTGACAGTTTACCCTGTTTACAGTCATTCACAAGAATTTTCATTATGTTTTGGTAGTAGTGTTCAGGTTGGAGACTCAACTTATAATTCAGATGGTGTCTATACCAATTTATTCACTACTGTCAATGGCTGTGATAGTATCATGGAAACAACCGTGATAGTTTCTAATGAAGAGTATGGGCCAATAGTAAATGAATGGATTTGTGCTGGAACTAGTTTTACAAATACATTTGGAACATTTGATTCAACAGGAATCTATTTCGATACCTTAACCAATATGCAAGGATGCGACTCAATTCTAACATTAGAATTGCTGGTCTTGGAGGCTGTCCTGAACGAAGAAAACACAGTGATTTGTGATGGTGAGACCTTTACTTTCGGCACCCAATCATTAACCACTACGGGCACTTATATAGAAGTCTTTACAGCCGACAATAGTTGTGATAGTATCGTTACTCTAAACTTATTAGTCAATCCAAATACGGATACTTTAATTAACCACATCGATTGTTGGGGCACTTCCTTTTCTGCAGGTGGTCAAACTTTCGATGAGACAGGAACCTACACGATCAATTTACTAAATCAGTATAGCTGTGATAGTACAATTGTTGTTGATTTAATTATACGAGATTCAATATTTACGGATTTGGATGCTACACTTTGTGAAGGTGATACTTTATTTTACGACAATATTGCTTACACAACTACAGGTGTTTACGATCATGTATTGACAAATTTTGAAAATTGTGATAGCACTGTTAGATATGTGTTGACCGTGTTGCCAAATACGGAAGAAACAATTGATCATACTGCCTGTGATGGAACCACCTTTACAGCCGGTGGTCAAGACTTTACAGAAACAGGTAATTACGTCATCAATATTTTAAATACTGACGGTTGCGATAGTACCATTTACCTAAATATTGATTTCATCGATTCCGTATTTACTGATATCAATGAAATATTATGTGATGGTGATGCTTACGATTATTCAGGAGTTACTTACACAAGTTCTGTCAATCTTACATTCGCGCATACGACGAACTTTGGATGTGATAGCTTGGTAAATTTGAATTTAGTATTTAATCCAAATACAGATACACTAATTAGTGTGGAAGATTGTTGGGGAAGTACCTTTACGACGGGTGGGCAGACATTTGATGAGACAGGAGTTTACACCATCAATATTCCAAATCAATATAATTGTGATAGTACGATTGTTATCCAATATACAGAAAGAGATTCAATATTTACGGACTTGGATTCCATATTATGTGAAGGTGACACCTTGTTTTATAACAACAATATATACACATCCACGGGTATTTATGATCATGTTTACACAAGTTTTGAAGATTGTGATAGTACAGTTAGATACGTGTTGACCGTGTTGCCAAATACGGAAGAAACAATCGACCAAACAGCTTGTGATGGAACCACCTTTACGGCCGGCGGTCAAGACTTTACAGAAACAGGTAATTACGTCATCAATATTTTAAATACTGACGGTTGCGATAGTACCATTTACCTAAATATTGATTTCATCGATTCCATATTTACGGACATCAATGAAATATTATGTGATGGTGATGCTTACGATTATGCAGGAGTTACTTACACAAGTTCTGTCAATCTTACATTCGCGCATACGACGAACTTTGGATGTGATAGCTTGGTAAATTTGAATTTAGTATTTAATCCAAATACAGATACACTAATCAATGTGGAAGATTGTTGGGGAAGTACTTTCACGATGGGTGGGCAGACATTTGATGAAACAGGAGTTTACACCATCAATATTCCAAATCAAAATAATTGTGATAGTACGATTGTGGTCAACTACGTTGAAAGAGATTCAATATTTACCAATTTGGACACTATCATTTGTGAGGGAGATACCATTTTCTTAGACACTTTGTTTTACACAACCACGGGTGTATACGACTATATATACAATAGCTTTGAAGGCTGCGATAGTACCGTTCGTTTTGAAGTAACCGTGCTTCCCAATTCACATGAAGTAATTGATCATTCTGCTTGTGACGGAACCGTTTATACAGCTGGTGGGCAAGACTTCACTGAAACTGGAAATTACACAATTAATATCACGAATGCGATGGGATGTGATAGTACCATTTTGTTGAATATTGAATTCATTGATTCGACCTACAGTACGGTTACCACGGGATTCTGTGCTGGGGAAAGCGTCGTTTACAATGGAATTACCTATGATACACCGGGTATATTCCAACATGGATTCACAACTACTGCAGGTTGTGATAGTATTGTTACATTAGTGGTGGATACTTTGGGTAGCACGGAGTTGGTAGTTGAGCATTCAACATGTTATGGGACTCCTTTCACAATAGGTGGCGAAACTTATACAGAAACTGGAAACTATGTAATTGAGTTGGACAACGATACTGGCTGCGATAGTATCATCTATTTAGACATCTTATTCATAGATACGATTTACACCAATATCTCAGAAACATTCTGTACAAATGACACGATCTTTTACAATGGGGGAATTTATACTTCACCGGGAATCTATCAACACAATTTCACTTCGTTAGCAGGTTGTGATAGTATTGTAGTGTTTGAAGCAATTGAATTGTTAGATTCTGACACGACGATCATTGATGAAGCTTGCTATAGCTTATCCTATATTTTAGCAGGTGAAGAATTTACAGAAACAGGAAGTTATACCATTAATTTGGAAAATGCAGTTGGATGTGATAGTATCATCTACCTAGAGTTGACGGTGTTAGATTCGATAGATCATATTACAACAAAGTTTATTTGCAAGGGAGAAGAATTCATTTTCAATGGAGTATCTTATGGCTCCACTGGTGTTTATGTAGACACTTTGATAGCCGCAAATGGATGTGATAGTTTTGATTATTTATTTTTAACTGAATTGTTAGATATTGACACTTCAATTTTCCAATCAAGTTGTGCAGGTACACCATTTACAATCGCAGGACAAACATTTACTGAAGCGGGAACCTACTCAATTGACTTGATTAGTTCAATTGGATGCGACAGTACTTTGTTTTTAGAAATCACGTTTATTGATTCACTATTTATAGACTTCAATGCCAACTTCTGTGAGGGCGAAGAATATATTTACAATGGAGTGACTTACAATGCACCTGGTGTGCATGATCATGCTTTTATATCAGAGGCAGGTTGTGATAGTATTGTTACATTATTCCTTGAAGAACTACCATTCACCGATACCTTGATCACAAGAGCAGGATGCGATGGTTCTGTTATTTCAGTGGCAGGTCAGGAATTTACAGAAACAGGTACCTACACGATAGATTTATTGAATGCAAATGGATGTGATAGTCTCATTACATTGGAGGTCGAAATTATAGACACCTTATTCACTCCTATTTATGAAACAATCTGTGAAGGCGAGATCTTTACTTTTGATGGTATTGATTATTCAACCACAGGTGTTTATGATTTTGCATATACTTCATTTTTCGGATGTGACAGTATCGTACTTTTTAGTTTAGACGTAGCAGTCAATACGGATACGATTTTGAATATTATTGATTGTTATGAATCTTCATTTATAATTGACGGCGTCGTTTATGATTCGGCTGGTAATTACAATGTTGTAATTCCTAATGCTGCTGGATGTGATAGTACGATTATTTTAAATCTTACATTCAATGACTCTATTTCTACAACAATTGTAGAAACGATTTGTGAAGGAGAAGAATTTATTTTTGGAGGAAATTCATATACAACATCTGGAACTTATATTGATTTATTCAATACCGAAAATGGATGTGATAGTACTACTTATTTACATTTAACCGTCCATCCAAATACAGATACTTTAATCAATAAATCTACTTGTAATGGGGCGACTTATACAGTAGGTGGTCAAGATTTTTCGGTTGCTGGAAGTTATGTTATCGATATCGTTAATCATTACGGTTGTGATAGCACCATTTATCTGAATATTGATTTTGTAGATTCAATTTCTTCTATTCACAATGGTGTATTCTGTGAGGGGGATAGTTTTACTTTTGCGGGTAGCAGCTATTCTACACCTGGTTCTTATGAACAAACATTGTCAACAACGGCGGGTTGCGATAGTATTGTTACATTAAATCTCACTATGCTTCCAGATGTTGATACGACCATCCAAGCATATACTTGCTTCGGAACCGAATATACGATTGATGGACAAGTCTTTACAGAAACTGGTAACTATTCAGTCGATTTTACCAATCAAAATGGGTGCGATAGTACCGTCTATTTGAACATCATATTCTTAGACACCATGTACACTTCTTTGACAGAAACTTTCTGTGAAGGCGATAGTTACGAATATAATGATACCACATTAAATATCGAAGGTGTGCACCAATTTAGTTTTACATCAATTGCAGGATGTGATAGTATTGTAAATCTTGAATTGATCATGCTATCAGATTCAGAGACACTACTGAATCAACAAGTTTGTATTGGTAGTAGCTTTTATTACAATGGCAATATCTATGATACAACAGGTGTTTATACATTCGATTTAATAAATACAAATGGATGCGATAGTACTGTTATATTAGATGTTGAATTTGTGGATACAGTGTATACGGCGTACGCCAATGTTTTCTGTGAAGGAGACGGATTTACATTAGGTGATTCCACTTATACAACTCCTGGAGTTCATCAATATGGGTATTTAACGGAAAATGGTTGTGATAGTATTATACTCATTTCATTATTTATGGAGCTGGATTCTGATACCACAATCTATTACGAACAATGTTATGACACTCCTTTTGTTATTGCAGGCGAAACGTTTACAGAACCAGGAAACTATCAAATTGATTTGCAAAATGAAGTTGGTTGTGATTCTTTCATTTATTTGAATATTGTCTTCAGAGATTCTTCTTATTCCAACACATTAAATACAATTTGTCAAGGCGATACCGTTTCATTTAATGGGGTTGATTACACACAAACTGGAGTGTACACACATGACTTCACGAATCAATATGGCTGTGATAGTACGTCCACATTAATTTTGACAGTCAATCCACATACATTTGAAACAGTACATCAAGTTTCATGCTATGATACTCCATTTTCGATTGCAGGTGAGACATTCACAGAAGCTGGAATTTATACGATTCATTTGACCAACCAATTTGGATGTGATAGTACATTGACTGTTGATGTGGAATTTAGAGATTCAATTTATACCAATTTATTTGAAAGCATTTGTCAAGGAGAAACAGCAGAGTTTAATGGGACCAACTACGGAGTAAGTGGAACCTATACCCAACATTATATTTCCTATTTCGGATGTGATAGTGTGTCGAATTTTGTATTACAAGTTATTCCAGATACGGATACGACCATTTACCAAACAGCTTGTTATGATTCTGAATTTGTAATTGCGGGTGAAACTTTTGATGAAGGCGGAACTTATCAAATTGATCTAACCAACGTTGGAGGATGTGATAGTACTGTTACATTAGTATTGAACTTTGCTCATACAATTGTTTCAGATCTTCAGATTGGATTCTGTGAGGGTGATAGCTATAATTACAATGGCACTACTTATGAAGATGCTGGTTCTTTTATTCATGATTTCACCGCACTAAATGGATGTGATAGTACCGTTTATTTGAATATTGATGTATACAATCAATATTTTGAACAACAAGATATTACGATTTGTGAAGGGGATAGTATCGTTATCAATGGAGCAATGGTTGGAACCGCAGGCATCTACTCAGATAGTCTTACTTCTTATCATGGATGTGATAGTATTTTATCACTCAATTTGATGGTAGAAAACATCACTACTTTGACACCACAAGATTACTCAATCTGTCATGGGGAAAGTGTTCAGCTATATGTAGATGGATCACCAAATATGTATTGGTCGCCTCCGAATACTTTATCTTGTACGAATTGTCCAGATCCAATTGCGACTCCAAATGTTACAACTACTTATACGGTGATGGCCGAAAGTTGTCTCGGTGAAATGGTAGAAACCCAAGTGACTGTTTTTGTTAATGAGAATCCGCAGATTAATGTGGACGCAGAAATATTTATGTCTCATGGAGATACCGCAACCATTATTGCTGCTGTCAACAAAGATGGATTGGATATATTCTGGGAAGATCAATATGACAATGTGCTTTGTAATGGTTGTCTTGAATTGAATGTCAATCCAAGCAATACAAGTGTCTACACCATCACAGCCATTGATGAAATGGGTTGTATGGATGAGGTAGAAGTTGAAATAAATGTTAACAACGAATGCACGGAAGGAGTTATTGAAGTACCCAATTTTATCACGCCAAATGGAGATGGTGCTAATGATGAAATGGAAATACGTTATAACCGAATTAAAAAGATGTCTCTAGTAAGAGTTTACAACCGATGGGGGCAGCTAATTTTCCAAACAGAAGATGTGGACAATGAACGATGGGATGGAACTTTCAAAGGCAGAAAATTAAATCCAGGTGTGTATGTCTATTATCTCGATATGATATGTCTGAATGGTGATCCGTTTGTTAAAGTTGGCAACATCACTATTATCAATTAATACCAATTCTATAATCACATTATGAGAAAATAAAAGCGTCCCGAGATTATTCGAGGGACGCTTTTATATATTACATTCAATATTCTTCTATTTTCTCATGAACAGATTAAACTCTACCCTTCTGTTAGTCTCTCTTCCATCTTTGTATTTGTTATTAGCTATTGGTCTAGTTTCACCATATCCATTGTGAGATAATCGAGTGGTTGACAATCCTCTTGAAATGATATAATCATAACAAGCTTTTGCACGTCTTTCTGAAAGTGTCATGTTAGAAGCAGAATCACCGATACTATCTGTGTGACCATCAATACTTAAATTGTAATTCGGATAACGTTTTAAGATATCCGCGATTTGATCTAATACGGTCAAAGATTGTGATTTAATGACTGCACTACCTGTCTCAAATTGAACAGCACGCATCGCATCTGATAGAACCGCTTTATCCTCCACTTTAATTTCTGGGCAACCATTGTTAGCAACAGGACCAGCTACTGTTATACATTTATCCATTTTGTCCAAAACACCATCGCCATCAGTATCAGGACAACCACCATTTTTAGCCAATCCTCCGAAATTTGGACAATCATCTTCGGCATCAGCAATTCCATCTCCATCTGTATCTGGGCATCCAGCAAAACGCATCAATCCAGGGACTGTTGGACACCTATCATCCTCGTCTGCTACTCCATCATTGTCACCATCAACCATCGGAATTGGACAACCGTTATTTTCAGCTGGGCCAGGTTCTGTCGGACAGTTATCTATATTATTGACAACTCCATCCCCGTCCGAATCCGGACAACCATTTAGACCAACAGGTCCTTTTTCATTTGGACACTCATCTTCAGCATCTGCAATACCATCATTATCTTTGTCAGGACAACCTAAAAGGGCTACTTTACCAGCCTCATTTGGACATGCATCTTCACTATCTAACACTCCATCTCCGTCCGCATCCAATGGTGCCAATGTAATGGGTTCTTGTTTTGATGCTCCACCAAAAGAAAATAACATCTCAATGCCATGCTGCCACATGGTTCTATTATCAGAAAGAGAAGGTCGGTAAGAAGTTTCTAGATTCAAATAGGCTTGCTCTGCCAATCGGAAACCCAGACCAGCTCCCAATGGAAATTGAACAATCACATCTTCATCTTCTACGTAGCTAGCACCAGCACCTGCATAGACATATGGGTTTAAAAACCAGTTTTTATCGTAGGTGTGTATTTTCCCAACCAAATCCAGACTACCCAAAAACTTGGAATTAGTAAATGGATTTGGATCAATTTCTTTATCAGCATTTATATCAGGTAAAGAAGCACTTGCTAGTTTTAGTGGTAGTCCCACATTCAAAAATGGAGCAATATTTCTCCAATAAGCTATTTCAGCTCCCCGATTTAATAAAGAACGATTCGTGTCGAATGGTGCGTTTCCAAGAAAAGGGGCATTATAGTCAAGCAATGCCCATTTGTACGATATCCCATTTTTGTGATTTGAATTTTGCGCATGCATTGAAGTGCAACAAAATAAAAACAGAAAAGAGGAAATGATGATAAGTTTTCTCATAATCAATTGGTTTAAGCAAATGTAATTTTGGATAGTGTTTTACAATTAAAAAATATAGTTATTGGGTACTATTTATATTGAAATATAGTTAACAACGTTTATATACAAATTATTGTAGCAACGTTAGTTATGCCAATATATATAGAAATATTGTAAATCGTAATTGGGAGGTATTAGATAAAGATAGGAATAAATTCTAATACGTAAGATATCACTCCAAAGAAGAATGGACATTTTAAAATCATGTTAACTTTCAATCAAGTTTTGACTGTTAATCAACTAAGCCCCGCCCTTCTTTTTTGATCTTACCTGCTTCTTTCAGCTGTTTCATTAAGCGATCCAAAATCCCGTTAATAAAATCTTTGCTTTTATCGGTGCTGTAAAGTTTCGAAATTTCTACAAATTCGTTCAAGGTCACTTTGGTAGGAATCGTTGGGAAACTGATTAATTCACACAAAGCCATCTTCAATAAGATCATATCAATGATGGCAACTCTTTCTGCATCCCAATTTTTGAGTGTTGGTTCAATATGCTCCAATAATTCATCATCTCTTTCAATGACTTGTTTTAATAATTCTTGACCGAACTCCGTGACCGCTTCGTAATCTGGTTTGTAAGATTCACTGAAGTTGGTAGAATCGGGTAACCCTTTCAACGTTTTTTTGACCGTACCCAACACTAAAGAATAATCATCAATCCAAACAGGATATAGCTCTTCGATATCATCATAAGTAGCCTCTGTTTTGACGAGGTATTTATATAAACCTAGTAAAATTTCAAGATGATCTGCATTCGTGCAATCTGTCTTTTTTAGATATGCTTTGTATTCATCTTTTTTGGCAAATTCGGTATAATATCTTCTGATACTATCTTTGTCCAATTTATTCATGAATTTATCGGAAGAAAACTCATGATAAACTTTACCTGAATTAATGGCTCTAACCAAATCATTGTTATAAATCTTAGGCGTAAAGATTTTATCCATCTCACTTGGCAGATGCTTGGCCAAACGCACTTTTCCATCCGTCACAGCATATTCTGCAACTTTTAAAAGAAAGTATAGATTGAAGTGATATAATTCGTAAGACTCGTCAATGCGACCGTTGTATTGATCGATTGCTTCTTTGAGGGTAAGATCTTTGTCTCTACTTAGGCAGTAGAGCATCTGCATTACTTTAATGCGGATATTTCGGCGGCTCAGCATGATTTGTAGATCCTTTCGATCCGTAGTAAGTTTGGTTTTTACATAAAAAGCTGAATTATTAAAATTCAATTCTCTATGGCTAAATTGATTCAGACGCTAAGTAAAGAAAAAGCGTGGTTGTAACCTACAATCCACGCTTTTATTTTTAATTCTTTTGCAAATATTTTTTTACTTTATATAACTTGCTTTCATCTCAGAAAACGTCGGTACTTTATTATGATGCCATTTGTCAATGATTAACCCATTCTTGACAAGTAAAACACCTGGGTTTGAGCGTAAAATTGTCTTTAACAAGATATCGTCTGCCATCAAAAACGGAAACTCCGCTCCTACCTCATTTTTAAAGTCTTCAATTCTGGCTGGATCAGACAATCCGGTCATTGAATAGATTTTCAATCCATTCTTCTGTGCTTCATTTCCGAGTTTACTTACTTTCTCTTTCCACGGAGCTACGTAAGAAGGATTCCACAAATATTTTTCACCAACTATTTCCCTGACATCAATTCTGTTAAATTCTTTTGTGATCACTGGGAGATTATTAACCATAGTTGTGTCGAATCTGAAAATACTGTCGGTCATCATATTTTTAGAAGCAGTTGATCCATCATCTTTTAGTTTGTAACTAACAATCCATAGACTATAATTTGGGTCATTCAAAACTTCGTCGGTCGCATCATTTCCGTTCATGTCTTCTACTGCAAATTCGGATATTTTGGTAGACTCAATCGCTGGTTCGGTTTTCACTTGTTCAACAACCTCCCATTCTGTTTTTGGATAATCTTTGTAAGACTTCAAGTATTTGTCAAATTCAAGTGAAATCACCTCATTTGTCTTTTTGTTTTTTAATTTATAATGAGTGATTTTGACCTCTTCTGCAGCTTTTGTTTCTGCAGCTTTCACTGTATTGATATTAACTCCTTTCTTAAACGGTCGGAAATCCATACCTGGTAAATCCCAAGAAAAATTACTCAAGCAGTAAATAAAGACACCAAGCGTTCCCAATCCAACAGCTGCTGCACGTACTCCTCCATTAAATAATTGGTGTGCTTTTGCAGCCCCAAATAAAATAAAAATAGCAGGAATCAACAACCATAGATCTTTGTAAAATGAAATTTTGGGTTCTAATTTCAAGAAATCACCAAAGCATCCACAATCAGTCACGCGCATATTATTTTTGTCAAATTCGCCCCATGCAGCAAAATCAAAAAAGTTAGCTTCTTTCGGAACATATCCTGTTAAATGGGTGAATCCTGTTAGGAAGGTGAAAAACAAAAGAAGGACTAAAAATATTTTAGTAGTAAACTTCGGAAATGCTCCTACAATTAAAGCAACTCCCAATGCGATTTCTAAGCATATCATAAACACGGAAAATCCATCAGAATAATTCGATAAAAATGGGAATAAAGGGGCTATAAATGACATCCAAGTACCACTAAAAGTACTCTCAAATTCAGCAAAATAATCCACCATTTTGTAGCCCAATCCTAGTGGATCTGTAGCTTTAATCCATCCAGAAAATACATACCAGGCACCCAGAAAATTTTGGACCAAACTGTGAATTGGATTTTCCTTTCTGTCAAAACCAAAATAGGTTATCAAGGTCAGGATGACTGCTGCAATGGCTATTCGGAATACAAGAATCGACAATGTCATTTTACAACTGTTTTATTTGTTTAATTAGTTCTCTCTTTGAGGCTTTTTGCACCACAAATATAATCAAACAAAGTTAACCTGAAAAAGCCCTTTTTGTTGTTAATAAATCTTGAATGATTGTTATTTGCTTGTTAAGTCGAATAGACAGGCTGCTTGGTAAAGCTCCAACTCAAAAAAAACTACTGGTATCAAGGCTTTCTCTATCTTAAGTATCTTACCATCAAGACACCTTTGTTATTTTCACAGCTAAAATAGCTAAGTTTCTATTTCAGATAAGATAGCTGCACTACTTTTAAAAGGCAAGATCTAATCACCTATTTGTGTTCATCTTTGTTCGGTCTAATTTTGATTTATTGACGATATTTTTATCCGTTTTAAATCGCTACTTTTAAGCGATGATTTATATTATTGCCTCTATTCTTGCTTCAACTAGCATTACGATCATTTTCAAAATGTTCACGGTTTTTAAAGTGGACATATTTACAGCTATTGTATTCAATTATTTTGCGGCGATTATGATCGGGTGGTTGGTATCTGGAGAATTTCCAATAAATGCATCAGTAGTGGACGCTCCTACTTTTCCTTACGCATTGGTCATGGGTGTAATTTTTATCACTGCATTTCAAGCACAAGGCCGATCAATTGAGTTATTTGGAATTACGATAACAGCAATTTTACAAAGAATGTCATTATTAATGACAGTGATATTCGCACTGATTTATTTTGATGAATCGATTTCTTTATCAAAAATATTGGGTTTGATTTGTGCTTTTCTAGCCATTATTTTAGTGAATTATAAACCGCCAGTGGATGATAAAAAAGACAGTAATCGATCTTTATTACATTGGTTGTTGCTATTCTTTGTTTTCTTTTCAAGTGGCGTTATCGAAATCATTTTGCAATATGTGGAATTGGAAGTAGCAGGTGCGAGTGCAGATCCTCAATTTATTTGTGTTATATTTTGTGTCGCTTTTTTATTGGGAATTGCAAGTTTAATGTTTGGAATAATCTCAGGTAAAATAAAATGGTCTACAAAAAGTCTGTTAGCTGGATTCGTTCTTGGAGTGCCTAATTTTTTATCTATTTATTTTATCATGAAAGCATTGGGAGCAGGATATGAAGGGTCCTATTTTTTTCCAGTAAATAATGTCGCGATTATCGCATTGGCAACCCTCATTGCATTTGTATTTTTTAAAGAGAAACTATCGAAGATTAATATCTTTGGAGTTATATTGGCTTTGGCAGCAATCACATTAATTTCAATTATACACTTTTGAATTTACCTGATAAATATAAAACAGTCGTCGGTGAGAGTGTCGGTGAATTTCGAGATCGCGGCAGCAAATTTTTAGGATACTGCTACCCTGTTTTGGATGAAGAAGAATGGCAGGAAAAATTATTGGCGATAAAAAAACTACATCCAAAATCGAGACATCACTGTTATGCTTATCGTATAGGTCGTGAGGGAAATAATTTTAGAGCCAATGATGATGGCGAACCTTCCGGAACTGCGGGCAGACCAATTTTAGGTCAAATTGATTCCTTCGAGTTAATCAATGTTTTTGTAGTCGTAGTTCGTTATTTTGGCGGTACAAAATTAGGGACATCGGGTTTGATAAATGCGTATAAGACTTGTGCTTATGAAGCTTTATCGCAAGCAAATATTATAGAAAAAACAGTCGAGGATATTTACAGGCTTACATTTGATTATGGCTTGATGAGCAATGTAATGAATGCATTAAAAAAAGGAAATCTAAATGTTGTAAAACAAGTGTTTGAAACAATAGCCTACATTGAGATTGCCTTACCTCAAAGTGAAGTGCAAGATACTTTGTTGTTATTGAAGGCTAGAATTGGTAATCTGCATTTGGAAGAAGTTGATGAAAAAACTGATATAAATGGACTAACTTGTGAATACTTGATGACGCGATAAATTTCTCAACGAAGCAATATATTATGATAGAAAATAGTGCGCTAAGAGCGCTTTATGATGAATATGAAAGAGCAACCACGGATCTAAAAAGATTACTCAAAAATATTTCCCCCTATTCATTTTCCAAAATCAGAGATGAAGAGACAGAAGACTCCGATTGTAAATCCATTCAAACGGTAGTTCAGCATATTGTAAGGTCAGGATATGGATATGCAAATTATTTACAACAATTAGTAGACGGTCCTTGGAATGATTACAAATTCCCCATCAATACCCCTATTGATGGTGTCATTGAAATCGAAACAATGATGGCCTACACACATAAATCGATTCGGTTCCTAGGCCATTTTTCTAATGAAGAATTGAGAGAAAAGATTATTCACTCGAGTTGGAAAGTAAAATATGATCCGGAACAAATGCTGGAACATGCGATTGTTCATATCCTTCGGCATCGGAGACAGATTGAGAATTTTTTGAAGTAGAACGAACATCCTGTTTGTTTTAAAATTAATTTTAGAGAAACAGACAGGATGTCCGTACTACTTTTATCTAAATATCGTAATGTCTCCTTTTTTAATAACAGTATCACCACTATAGCAAATAGCTTCTAGATAATAGATATACACACCGGGTTGCATATATTTTCCTCGATACTTCCCATCCCATCCGTGACCAGCTGCATTGGTTGCAAAGTCGTTTTCCTCAAAGAGTAATTCTCCCCATCTATTGAAAACTTTGAAGGTCTTTACTTTGTCTATGATGGTTGAATATGGGTAAACTACGTCATTGATATCATCTCCATTTGGTGAAAATACGTTGGGTACAGAAATCAAGCTACCATCACATTCATTAATTGGAATCAAGGTAGTCGTCAGCGTATCTGGACAACCACTGTCAGGATCTCTAACAACAACATTGTAAGTGGCAGTTGTGTCACCTGTCAAATAAGGATCATCACATATTATACAACTTAATCCGTCTGGTTCTAACCATAGGAAATTAGATTTGTCTTGAATATTGGACGATACATATAAACTTACGGTCTGCCCTGGATAAAAATAATATATTGGTGGCAGATCGGTTTCTGGTAAACTGTTTACAGTCACATCAACATAAGCAGTATCAGGATCACAAGTGCCATTGGTAGCAATCACTTGATAGGTTGTAGACACTGTTGGATTCGCAATCGGGTTTTGGATCATCGGTAAAGAAAGTCCAGTTTCTGGCGTCCATTGATAGGTATCCGCTTCACCTACAACTGCTAATTCTACTCCCTCCCCTGCACAAATTGCTTTGTCCAAAGCATAGACATTTGTTTCAGTTGTCACATACACAGTAACAGAATCGGTTAAAATACAAGATCCATTATCGACATGCATATAATAAGTGGTCGTTTCTAATGGACTTACTTCAGGAGTTAATGTAAGGTCATTGTTGACTAAAAAATTCGGAGTCCAGTTAATATTTCCCGCTCCAAATCCCTCTAAATATCCGATCTCCCCATAGCAGATTGTGATGTCATCTCCAGCATCAATTTCATCTAGACCTACCACATCAATATAAACAGAATCAGAAATTGAACAACCACTCGCCGTTTCAATAGTTACAGTATAAACGATGTCTTCAGTAGGAAACGCAATAGGATTGGGACAAGAGACACATGATAAACCATTTCCAGGAAACCAAACTGGATTTATTCCTTCATTCACGATCAATTGGACGGAATCCCCTTCGCAAAGTAATTGATCTTCAGTGGCAATATCCATAAATTCATTATTGACATTGACAGTAATTGAATCAACAGCACTGCAACCGCTTACATTCGTTACTGTCAAGTAATAAGTCGTTGTTACACTTGGAGAGGCAACTGGATTTGAACAGTCTGTATAACAGGTCAGTCCCGGTTGTGATTCATCCCACTGGTAAGCAAACGGTCCTTCTCCGCCAGTAGCGTTTAGTTGAGTAACTTCATTTAGGCAAATTGAAGTTGGGCCTGTAATATTAATGTTAGGAATAGAGTCCTGAAGCACATTTACGACTACTGGGTAAGTAGTTTCGCAGACATTCGCATTCGTTACTGTAAAATAAAAAGTCGTTGTGGATGTCGGATTGGCTATTGGTGTTAGACAATCAGTGCAACTTAAATGAGGACTAGATTGCCAAGAAAATGTAATGTTAGGAGCACTAGTAACTTCTGCCACTAATTGAATTTGGTCATTTTTGCAAATTTCATATTCATCTTCTACCGATGCATCAATAGCCGGTAAAACATCTACCGTGTGTGTGATACTATCTTGGCAACCAATATCGTTTTCGACCAAGAGTTGAGCTGATATATCATTTTGCGGCATGAAGCTCTGTATTGGATTTTGAGTACTAGAAGTACTTCCGTCTTCAAAATTCCACTCCCAACTTACGATATTTCCTGTGGATTGATCGATAAAAAAGATAGAGTCCGGATAACAGACTATACTATCTTGAGTAGTAAATTCAGCTGTTGGTGATGAGCCAATTCTGATATAATCAACTATTGTAACAGAGTCTTTACAGAATTCATTTTCTATAACCAGCGTGACTGGATAGGGGCCTGGGTTTGAGAAGTTAATTTCTACGGATTCTCCAAATGCTTCATCCGGAGTTCCTCCTGGGATATACCAATGATAGTCAGTAATTGGATACAATGATTCGGAAATACTGGTAAGCGTCACAGGTGTTATTTGATTGCAAATAACAGTATCTTCACTTGTAAAGATCGCTGACATTTCTGCAACAACAATAGAGTCTCCAGTGAACACATTTTCACAACCGGCATCATCTACTAAAATCAGTTTTGGAATATAGATACCAGGTACATCATAGGTATAATTGACGATATCGTTGTTGACCAATAAGGTAGAATCTACTTCCCCATTCCCAAAGTCCCAAACAAAATTGTAAGCAAATTGTGAAGAACCTGTAAATTCTACATTCACTGGATTACATTGCCCATCAACCACAATATCAAATTGACCGATTGGACCATCAATATTTATATAGTTGGTAAAGATTAAAGTGTCAGCACATTCTGGAGAGTTGTATACGACTAATCTAACATCATAATTACCAGGCGACGTGTAGACATGAGCTGGGTTTTCTAAATTCGAGGTACCTGTTCCGTCACCGAAATCCCATTCATAGTTGAATGCTCCAGTTGATGAATTTGCAAAAGTGACAACCAATGGAGGGCAAAATGCGTAGGTATTGTCAGCTGTAAAGTCAGCCACTGGATCTGAAACGATGATATCTTGACAATTTGTAGACGAGCAGCCTAATGCATTACTAGCTGTTAGACAAACCGTATAAGCTCCTTCGATGTCAAAGTTTAAAGTAGGTGTTTCATCAGTGGAAGTAGTCCCGTTTCCAAAATCCCAAAAATAAATGTTATCGGTCCCAAGCGTTGTGTTTTCAAAAGTAAAATCAGCCGCAGTACAAATGATAGAGTCTGCATTAAAGTTTGCATTCGGTCCGACTACTATGACTGTATCTGCATAGGCAATCGATCCATTACATCCGATATCATCAATTACAGTAAATGAAATATCATAACTACCGCTTTCTTCAAAAGTAAAAGAGACTTGTTGGCCTTCTAATGTAGCAAGTCCATCCATATTCCATGACCACGACGTGTTAGTACCGTATAAATTGGTAGAAGCATCCGTAAATGTGACGGTGAGAGGTGCACATCCTTCATTAGGTTCAACTATAAATTTTGGTGAAATTCGATTCACAATAATATCTCCATCTAATGTGATGGAATCAGCACATCCTTGATTGTCGAAAGTTATTAACTTGATTTCATCCCCAGCATAAATTCCGGGTTCTGTAAAAGTAATTTCGGCATCTTGTATGGCTGGATCTACAATTTCTCCAACAGTAGACACCCATAGAAATGAATCCATACCAATTGATTCATTTAATAATTCTAAAGTAAATGGAGCACATCCTGACAAATTTGCGGCAGAAAATATCGCCTGATTATCCGTGATGGTAATAGTCTTCGTTATTATATCTGAGCAATTACTTTCATTATTAAAAACTTCTAAGGTTACAGGATAACTTCCGAAATCTGGAAATAAATAATTGGGCAAATCGTATGGAAATACTTCGTCACCAGTCGGTAAAGTGATGGTCCAAACTAGCGAATCTGCTCCTACTGAGTTATTTAGAAAAGTTACATTTAATGTATTGTTACAGTTATTTCCCGTATAAAATATGGCGACTGGTGGAGTTATGTGAATATAGTCTTCTTTTAATATCGTACTGATACATCCATTATGTTCCGCCATTAAAATAACATCAAAATATCCGGTGTCCTGATATTCGTGTACTACTGGGTTCCCGTCTGTATCAAACACGCCATCCCCTTCAAAATCCCACGAATAAGTTGTAACCTCCGAATCAGAAATAGCTGTAAAATTAATCGCTACCTCTGCACACGTACTTAAAGGATCAGCTACAAAATCAATAACCGGACCGGTACCTGCACATGCGGCATTCTCAAAAGTCTGAGTGCTCGAACAACCTTCGGCATTTAAAACAGTCAGCTTAATATCTGCACAACCTGTGTCAATTAAAGTAAAGGTCGGTGCCATTGAAGTAGAATTAATAGTACCATTTTCAGTGATTAATTCCCAATTCCAAGAAGTAATTGGCGAATTTGTAATTGTATTGTCAGAAATGGTAAATGAATAAGGTGCACATCCTTCAAAAATTTCCATTGGGATAGAAGCTGTTAGTGGTTGAATGTTGACAGAATCGATAATTTCAGACCCTGAACATCCACCGGCATTGACAGCCGTTAGTCTTATTGGGTACATTCCAAAATCCGTAAATGTATGGGTAGAATTTGGCAAAGTATAAGTACTTATGACAGCACCCGCTTCATCCAGTACTTCCCACACGTATGAATTTACTCCTGCAGTTTGATTAGAAAAAGTAACGGTGTGAGGTGCCTGACATCCGTTTGGATTAATTAAGGTATAATCGATATCAATCGTGTTTAAAATATCAATACAATCGTAAGTTTCAATCCCTGTGCAGCCATCTATGAATCTAACTAAGGATACGGTATAGCATCCTTCCGCATCATAAGTGACACTTGGATTAGCTTCTGTTGACGAAACCCCATTACCAAAAACCCACCTAATAGAATCAGCGGGTTCTGAAGAGGTATCTTCAAATACAATAGCTTCTCCCAGACAAGATTCGTAGGCGGATGCAGTAAACGAAACAAGGCTTCCAATTGTTATGAAATCTACTTCTGTTGTATGGGTCGTGCAACCGAGTGCAGCGCTGGTGGCTGATAAGGTTACTGTATAAGAGCCTTGATCTGTATAGTTTACCAAAGGCGGATTCTCTCCATTGAAAGTTTGACCATTACCGAAATCCCAAGAATAAGAATAAGAGGGCTCAAAGGTTGTGTTTGTAAATTGCACTTCAAATGGTGCAGAACAACCATCTACTTGGTCTGCCGAAAAAGTTACCGAGGGTACATCAATAGCTTCGATATAATTATCAATAAATGTAGTTTCAGTACAACCATTTGCATCCTCTACAGTTAAGCTCACCCCGTAGGAATCAGCAATTGAATAAGTTGTAGAAATTATTTCATTTGGATCAGTCGTAATAATAACCCCTGCAGATCCTCCGATGTCCCATGTCCATTGAACAATAGGTGCTGAACCAATAATTGTTTGATCTGAAAAAGTAACATTATGTGGGATGCATCCAGAAGTATTATTAGCTGAGAATTGAGGCTGTGGGTTATCATTTACGATGACAAAATCATTTTCGCACAACGTATTGGTGTTTCCAACATCATCTGTAACCGTCAAACATACAGTGCATCCACCTGAATTTGTTAATATAGCTCCAGGGCATTCTAAAGTAGATGTGACGCCGCAGATGTCCCAGCTATAACTGTTAATAGCTCCAGCAGAGGAAGTTGAAGTGCTGCAAAATGAGGTAGAAAGAGATCCGCATCCTGAGTTATTTGTAGTTGTAAAACTTACTGATACTTGGCCAAATACATTCAAAGCACTTAAAGCACTGAATATCAATATATAAAATCTTGTATTACATTTGCGACTCATAACTAATTATGATAGAGATTAATTAAGCATATTGAAATGGTTATTTTCAATATATTGTGACTACGTAACCTAAGAAGCTTTTGGCCTCTGAATTTTTGGAGTTATGAACGAAAGGATATAATTTATCTTGATTGCTTAAATTAAGTCGATTAGAAGTAGAGCGTTGTTTTATTTAGTTGAAAATGTGACTTTTATATCAGTGATATATTACAAAAAACAGGAGTATGTTAACTATTCATTAGTAGCATAAAAGAGCAAAAAATGATGAGATTAAGGGCGATTACATGTGATTAATGTTTACTTTTCTAAATATAAATAACAACATATTTACAAATTGAAGAAAAAATGATAAAAGTTGGCATCACAGGAGGTATTGGAAGTGGTAAAACAACCGTTTGTAAAATTTTTGAGATTTTCGGTATTCCTATTTATTATGCGGATGTCAGAGCGAAGAAATTAATGATCGAAGACGAGGAGTTAGTACAAAATGTAAAAGAACTGTTGGGGAATAACGCCTACAACTCTGACAAATCACTTAATCGCAAGTTTGTTGCCCAAAAAGTGTTTAATGATTCTGCTCTTTTAAAATCACTGAATAGTTTAGTGCACCCAAAGGTTTGGGAAGATGCTGATTTTTGGTATCAGGAGCAAGATTCTCAAACACCATACGTGCTGAATGAAGCGGCCTTACTTTTTGAAACAGGGTCCTACAAAAGATTTGATAAAGTAATTTTAGTGACTGCTCCAGTAGAAGTTAGGATCGAGAGAGTTATGAAAAGAGACACTGCTACCCGAAAAGAGGTAGAAAGCAGGATGAATAAACAGCTAAAAGATAACATTAAAATTCCTTTATCAGAATTTGAAATAAAAAATGACAATCAGCTAAGTTTGATAAGTCAAGTATTTAAGATACATCAACAATTAAAAAATGCTTAAAAATCAGAAAAGCAATAGTTTATAAATCCAAATTTTGAAAAATTCAGATTTGTATTTGCTACGCATTTTCTAATGCACGTTTTAATTTTAATATTTTCTATTTTTTTCCATTGAAAACCACATTCAATTTCGTACTTTTATGAGATAGAGTTTAAAGAGTAGAATTTAATTAAAAATTCTGCAACAAAAACGCTATTGTTACTTTAAAGTAAGTACTTCTACATCCTTCAAACCACCTTTTTAGAATGACAGGCCGTTTAATCACATCCCACATCTGTCAATTTATTTAGACCCATACCGATTATATTTTTTATTGAGAATGCATAGCTTCTTGTTTGACACGTGTCAATCAAAGTAGCTTTTCGTTGTGTATACTCCTGCGATGCATATGAGGAGTTTTTAGAATTGAATTGTAATTATAAAGCTTAAATAAAAATTTATTCCATGGAAAGAAACAGACACTTATTCTGGAAAAATCCATCTCCAAGATTGTCATTATTCGTTTTGGCACTATGCCTTTTTATTTCGCCCTCAATGATGGCAAATGGAAATCCGAATTTTACTTTAGAAGAGTTGGACTGTGATAATGTAACCGAAGGTGGTGCCATTGTCGGAAATCAAACACTTTGTTTGCCTTACAACACTCAGGCAGCAACTATTACTAATGCCGCATTTCCTTCGGGAGGAGAAGGTAATATCGAATATCTTTGGCTACAAAGTAGTATTTCGGATTACTTCCCTGGCAGCCCAGATTGGACCTTTGTTGCCAATCAGCCAGTCGGTGGTTCACCTGACTTAACACCAGGCTACCTTACATCTACAACTTACTACATTAGATGTGCGCGTAGAGATGGTTGTGACTTATATGTTGGTGAATCAAACATTATTGAAATTAAAGTAGCAAACGCTCCCGTTATTAGTGGTGCTGATGTTACTGATTTAACTTGTGCAGGTTCACCTACTGGATCAATTGATCTTAATGTAAGTGGTGGTACAGGTGCAGTGACTTACACTTGGAGAATGAATTCTCCAACTGGAACCATCGTTTCTTCTAATGAAGATCCAAGTGGATTGTTGACCGGCAACTACTACGTAGAGGCTGTTGACAATTGCGGATGCTCTGCTACTTTCGGTCCTGTCTTTGTCGACCAACCTAATGGAATAACAATTACTGACACAATTGAAGACCTTGATTGTTTTGGTGATGAAAATGCAAGTATTACAGCGGTTGCTTCTGGAACTACTGGTCCTTATACTTATGAATGGGATTCTTTCTTTTGGGAATTTCCTTTCACGCTAAGTAACACTATTTCTGATTTAGCTCCAGGTACATACACTTTAGTTGTGACGGATGCAAACGGATGTACTGCTACTGAAACTTATGTTATCAATGATCCATCTCAAATCATTATTAGTACAGATGGTACTAATATAACTTGTAATGGAGAAGATGATGGTACTACAATCGTATATGTTAGTGGTTTAAATCCTCCTTACACTTATTTATGGAGTACTGGAAATCCTAACAATAACATGACTAATAGACCAGCTGGGACTTATACCGTTACTGTTACTGACAATAATGGATGTTCAGAAGTAGGTTCTTACACGGTTACTGAACCGGCAGAATTGACTGCAAATCCTACAGTAGAAGATGCAGTTTGTTTTGGTGATGAAGGAAATGTAAACTTTAATGTTTCTGGAGGATCAGCACCTTACACAATTGATGGTGAAGGAACACTTGCGGGCACTTATGTTGCAACCATTACAGATGCGAATGGATGTAGCACTGAAGCTACCTATACTATTAACCAACCTGACGAATTAGTGGCTTCTGTAAATGACGTTGCATTGTTATGTAACGGTGATTCAGATGCTTCGATTTCAGTGACTACTGCTGGTGGTTCACCGGGATATAACTGGGTATGGAGTACTGGAGCTACTGGTGTTTCTTCTCTTGATGGATTATCTGCTGGAACATATAGTGTTACAGTTTATGATACACATGGTTGTACAGTTGAATTAACTTCTACTGTTTCTGAACCAGAAGTATTAACAATTGATCCAACTACAACAAATGTAATTTGTAACGGGGATAACAATGGAACTGCTACGGCTAATGTTGCTGGTGGAACCACTCCTTACACAATCACTTGGAGTAATGGCGGAACTACTGATGCAATTGCTGATTTAGGTCCTGGTCTGTATAATATTGATGTTGTCGATGCAAACGGTTGTACCGTTTCAGGTTCAGTAACAATTACACAACCTGATGCTTTGGAAACAACAACATCTTCAACAAATATCACTTGTAATGGTGACAATGATGGAACTGCTGGTGTAGCTGCATCAGGTGGAACTGCACCTTACACGTATGCATGGAGTGATGGTTCTACAATCCCGGATTTATCAGGATTAGCTCCTGGGGATTATTCAGTCGTTGTTACAGATGCAAACGGATGTACTAGTGAACAAAATGTAACAATTACAGAGCCTGATGCTTTGTTTGTTGATATGATAAATTTCAACGTATCATGTGCTGGTGCTGCTGATGGTGCTGCAACTGCGGCTGTTGGTGGTGGTACTGGACCTTATACCTTTACATGGAGCAACGGAAATACCAATGATGGAATCGGTGGTTTATCTGGTGGTATCTATACCGTTGATATTGTTGATGCAAATGGCTGTACAATCTCTGGTGAGGTTGAAATATTTGAGCCAGGAGCACTTACTTTAGATGTATCAGGTTCAGGTGCTTCTTGTAATGGAGCTACTGATGGTTCTGCTTCAGCATCAGTTGCTGGTGGAACTGCACCTTATACTTACTCATGGAGTAATGGGTCTGCTGATACAGAAATTTCAGGTTTAGCTGCAGGTACTTATTTAATCACTGCAACGGATGCAAATGGCTGTACAATCGAAGGTGAGTACACTGTTGGACAACCTGACGCGGTTTCTGTTTCTGTAGAAGGAACTGATGCTGCATGTGGTCAACTTAGTAATGGATCTGCAACTGCTTCTGCTACAGGCGGAAATGGAAACTATACTTACTTATGGTCTACTGGTGACACTGGCGCTACAATTTCTGGTTTAGGTGGTGGAGACTACTTCGTTACTGTAACAGATGCAAATGGTTGCACAGGAACTGGACAAGTTGGTATCGCTGAATTATTAAATATCTCTGCAAGTGCTTCTGCTACTGGAACATCATGTAACGGTGCTTCAGATGGAACTGCTACTGCTGAAGGTTTTGGTGGAACATCATACACCTACGCATGGAGCAACGGAGCAACTAGTCAGTCAATTTCTGGTTTAGCTTCAGGAGCTTATACTGTAACTGTGACAGATGCAAGTGGATGTTTTGCTACTGCTGAAACTTTTGTAGGTGAAAACCCTGCTATTGGTTTAACTGCTTCAGGTACAAATGTAACTTGTGCTGGATTCTCTAATGGAACAGCAACAGCTGCGCCTTCAGGTGGAACTGGTACTTACACAGTTACTTGGGATAACGGTCAAACTGGAAATACAATTTCTGGATTAGGTGGTGGTACTTATACTGCTACTGTTGTTGACGGGAATGG
This sequence comes from uncultured Saprospiraceae bacterium, assembly GCA_937928575.1. Taxonomy (GTDB): domain Bacteria; phylum Bacteroidota; class Bacteroidia; order Chitinophagales; family Saprospiraceae; genus CALDGQ01. The sequence continues at coordinate 24,929 of CALFWW010000131.1, forward strand.
ATGTACTGCTAGTGCGTCTGTCACTGTTAATGAACCGGATGATTTAAATATTGCTGTAGACGGTACAAGTTCTGATTGTGCTGGTGGTGGTAGCGCTGGTGCTTCTGCAACTGGAGGAACAGGAGCTTATACTTTCAATTGGAGTAACGGAATGACAGGTAGTCTTATTACTGGTCTTCAAGGGGGTACTTACTCTGTAACAGTTACAGATGCAAACGGATGTACTGCTAGTGAAAGTATCGAAATTTCTACTCCAAATACATTAGGATTATTTATGGAAAATACTGCTCCTTCATGTAATGGAGGTGCTGATGGTTCTGCTACAGTAACCGCTACTTTTGGTGGTACTGCTCCTTACACATATGCTTGGAGTACTGGAGCTACTGGACAATCTATCTCTGGAATTGGAGCTGGTAGTTATACTGTTACCGTAACGGATGCAAATGGATGTACTGTCGAGCAATCAACATTTGTAGGTGAACCTACAGCTGTTGGTGTTTCTGCTTGGGCAAGTGAAATTGGCTGCGAAGGTGGCGGTGGCGGAGAAGCTTCTTCTCAAGCATTTAACGGAACACCTCCATACACTTATGCTTGGAGTAACGGTGCACCTTGGCAAAACATTTCTGGTTTATTACCTGGTACTTACACTGTGACTGCAACAGATGCAAATGGTTGTACGGGTGTAGCTAGTGTTTTTGTTCCGGAAAATATGGGAATCACTGTTACTGCTGAAGGTTTCGATGCTAACTGCGGAGAAACTGGATATGCAGTTGCAAATGTAACTGGTGGAAACGGTGTTTACACATATGAGTGGAGCAACGGAGTAACTGGTCAAACAAATGGCGGTTTAACTGCTGGAACTTATACGGTTAATGTTACTAGCGGAAGCTGTACTGGTTCTGCTACTGTGACGATCAATGGTTCTGAAGGAATTTCTGTAACCACTAATGGTGGAAGTTCTGATTGTACAAATAATGGAACTGCTTCAGCTACTGCTGCTGGCGGTTCAGGAACTTATACTTATGCTTGGTCTAATGGCCAAACTGGGGCTTCTCTTTCTGGTTTAGCTGCTGGAACTTATACAGTTGTTGCAACTGACGCAAATGGTTGTACAGCAACTGGTACTGCTACTGTTAGTGGAACT
>CALFWW010000132.1 GCA_937928575.1 uncultured Saprospiraceae bacterium
CTAATAATTCAACCAAATCATTCTTTAAACGAGGTAATACCACTTCTGTTTCAGGATCACCCATCCGGCAGTTGTATTCAATCACATAAGGTTTGCCATCCACCTTTATCAAACCGATAAAAATGAATCCATTGTATCGAATGTCCTTTTTTTGAAGACCGGAAATAGTTGGTTGGATAATTTTTTCATCGACTTGTTTCATCAGCTCTTCATCCAAAAATGGGAGCGGAGAAATGGCGCCCATTCCACCCGTATTCAGTCCAGTATCTTGTTCTCCAATCCGTTTATAATCTTTGGCAACGGGCAGTATTTTATAATCAACTCCATCTGTCAAAACAAAAACAGAAAACTCAATTCCTTTTAAAAAATCTTCAATCACAACAGAAGCGCTTGCTGCACCGAATTTACCGTTGATCATCTCTGTAAATTCTTTTTTGGCAGCTTCCCGATCATTTAATATAACAACACCTTTACCTGCGGCTAAACCATCTGCTTTCAGTACAATTGGAGTTGGTTTATTGTCGATGTACTCCAACCCTTCGTAGTAAGTCTCTTTTGTAAATTCTCGAAAACCGGCGGTAGGAATTTGGTTGTCGTACATAAAGTCTTTGGCGAATGCTTTACTCCCTTCCAGTTGCGCTGCTGTTTTATTTGGACCTACAATTTGAATTTCGGAGAGACGTAAATCATTTTCAAAAAAATCCACGATTCCATCTACGAGTGGTTGCTCCGGTCCTACAATGACCATGTTGATATCAGTTTCTAAAACGAATTTTTTTACTGCTTCAAAATCAGAAGGACTGATATCGACGTTGGTTCCGATTTGATTGGTTCCGGCATTTCCAGGTGCTATGTACAAATGCTCGCAAGATTTACTTTGATTCAGTTTCCAGGCAAACGCGTGCTCGCGTCCCCCACCGCCTAATAGAAGAATTCTCATTTTTATCAATTTTGATGTTGCAAAAGTAGGAAGAAGGAAGGGGAAATTAGGCGTGACTTTCATTTGCTTTTTGTAAGAAAGCAATAAAAGGATTTTGTCATCTTGTAGCAACCAAAGTCCATATTGTGGAATTTGAACTCAAATAATTGATAATCAGAAGACTAAAATCACCATTAATTGTTTTTGAATTCAACATTTCACTCACTTTTTTCTCCTTTATTACATGTCAAATTATGTACCTTCGTATCTGAAATTTCATCCATATAAAACCATGATCTCCTATATCAAAGGCGAAATAACTTACAAGTCACCAACTTATGTTTTGGTAGAAGCTGGCAGCATTGGCTATCAAGTCAATATCAGCCTAAATACTTATGGGCAGATTGAAAAAATGGAACGAGTTACTATTCTGACTTATTTGCACGTCAAAGAAGATAGCCACACACTGTATGGTTTCGCTTCTGAAGGAGAAAGGACTTTGTTTAAACAGTTGATTTCTGTGTCTGGGATTGGACCCAACACGGCAAGAGTATTGTTGTCATCTATGACCACCGAAGAAGCTAGAGATGCCATTGTGTCTGAAAATTTGGTAGCATTTAAGAAGGTAAAAGGCGTTGGACCTAAAACGGCTAAGTTGATTATTCTGAATTTGAAAGATAAAATTATCAAAGATGGTGGCGGGGAGGCGTCAGTTGTGACAGCTGGAAACAATACGATAAGAGATGAGGCGTTATCTGCATTGGTTGCTCTAGGTTTCAATAAAGCAAAAGTTCAAAAAACTGTCAATACGCTAATCAGCAAAACCCCTTCACAGACTAGCGTCGAAATCCTGATAAAAGAGGCGCTAAAAGAGCTTTCTTAACCGGATTGTTAACACTCAAGATTAAATATTATAAAACATAAACATATATCTCACTTAAGCGTATATAAATCAGTTGAGTATTAATGTGGAAAAAGTTCATCATTTAGCTGTTAAATAAACAATAAATAAACATAGATTTTAACATTTTTCGTTTTAGTACTCTTATTGAAACTATTTATGCCAAATAGTATAACGCAATTTTTGAAAAAAGGAAGGCTTACGCCATATCAATATGAAGATCTACAACTACTTGTTACTTACAGGTTTCTTTCTAAGCATCGTCCAATTTTCCTTTGGAAATTATAATCCTGATCATAATTTCTATGATCCATTTGCTGAAGATTTTGCCTTAATAACTCAGGACACTATCCCTCCATTGGAAGATAGAACAGGAAATTTTTCTGAAGGAAATACTTACAACCCTTTCGATCTGAAAGATCCAAGCATTATCGAACAAAATGTCGAGTATGATCCGGTATCTGGACAATACATCATTACAGAGACTATTGGTGATGATTATTATCGGATGCCTAGCTACATGACATTTGATGAATATCTTGACTGGAGAACGGAGCAGCAAGAGAAAGCGTATTTCGATAAATTAGCAGGTATCAGTAATGCCAACAATGCTGGTGGAGAGCGAGTAGATCCGATCTCTAAAGTAGATGTGAAAAATAGTTTGGTAGATCGTTTATTTGGTGGAGTAGGAGTAGATATTCGACCACAAGGAAATATTGATTTGACTTTTGGTGTAGATTTTCAAAATGTAGAAAACCCAATTTTAACAGAAAGACAAAGAAGACAAGGTGGATTCGATTTTGACATGGGGATTCAAATGAATGTTATTGGAAAGATTGGTGATAAATTAAATCTAGCGACTAGTTATAACACACAAGCTACGTTTAACTTCGAAAACAGAATGAAATTGGAGTATGACAGTGAGCAATGGAGTGAAGACGAAATTATCAAAAAGATTGAAGCAGGTAATGTTAGTTTCCCACTAAATAGTCAATTGATACAAGGAAGTCAATCTTTATTTGGATTAAGAGTAGATACACAATGGGGGAAATTAAAACTTAAAGCAGTTGCTTCTCAACAAAAGTCGAAAAGAGAAAATATTAAAATTGATGGTGGAGCTCAAGAACAAACTTTTGAAGTGTTTGCCGATGAATATGATGAGAATCGCCACTTTTTTCTAACACACTATTTCCGTGATGTTTTTGAAAACTCTTTGAGAGCTTTACCTGAAGTAAATAGTTTGGTGAAAATTACCAATCTACAGGTATGGGTAACAAATGATAGAAATGATACGGAGCAAATTCGTGATATCGTAGCATTGGCTGATATCGGTGAGCCAACAAGAATTACCAATAATAATCCACAATTTCAAGCACCGAGTATCCCGGTTCATAGAGATTTGTTTGGTACTGCTGCGATTCCTGCCAATGATGCTAACCCATTATTTGATGCATTAATCAGCAATCCAAATGCAAGATCACTTAACAATGCAGTTGCAGTTATTCAAAATAACTTTGGATTTACCCAAACAAAAGATTTTGAGAAAGTAAGTGCCCGTAAATTAAATACCTCTGAATATACCTTCAATCCAGATTTAGGATTTGTTTCCATCAATATCAACTTACGTCCTGATCAAGTATTGGGTGTAGCTTTTGAGTATGATTACAATGGGCAAACTTATAAAGTCGGTGAATTAGCAGACGATACTCCCAACTCTACTCCAGCAGATAGTACCTCTGTAAGTAATGAGCTAAATGTATTGTTTGTAAAAATGTTGAAGAGTACTACACCTCGAGTTGATTTACCAACATGGGATTTGATGATGAAAAACGTCTACTCTATTGGTGCCTTTCAGGTGAATCGCGAAGACTTTATATTAGATATTTTTTATGAGGATCCAGGAGGAGGTGAAAAGCGTTTTCTTCCAGAATCAAATCTTGCAAGTGTACCCCTGTTAAGAGTTTTTAATTTGGATGATTTGAACGTGCAAGGAGATCCACAACCAGATGGGATATTCGATTTTGTACCTGATGTAACTATTAATTTGAGAAATGGTCGAGTCATGTTTCCCGTTTTAGAACCCTTCGGTTCTGCAATCGCAGATCAGATAGATGATCCACAATTGAAGCGACGATATTCTTACTATGAATTATATGATTCTACAGTAATACGTGCACGAGAGTTTCCAGAATACAATCGATTCACCATAAGAGGTAGTTATAAATCCAGTGTCAGTTCTGAAATATCACTAGGGTCTTTCAACTTGCCTCAAGGATCTGTACGAGTAAGTGCAGGTGGATACCAATTAGTTGAAGGACAAGATTATGAAGTAGATTATAATATTGGACGTGTTAAAATATTAAACGATGCCCTTCTGAACTCTGGAGTTCCAATCAATATTTCATTTGAGGATAACACCTTGTTCGGATTCCAAACCAAAACATTACTGGGTCTCCGGGCAGATTATGAGGTCAGTAAAAACTTCAATATTGGTGGTACCTACATGCATTTGTATGAGCGACCATTTACTCAAAAAGTAAATATCGGTGACGATCCAATTAATAACAGAGTATTCGGGTTAGATGTAAATTATTCAAAAGAGTCCCCTTGGTTGACAAAGATGGTTGACAAAATTCCATTAATCAATACAAAAGAAAAATCGAATATCTCATTCATGGCAGAGGCTGCCTATCTTAAACCAGGTCACGCAAGAGCAATTGATCTAGGTGAAGATGAAAATGGAAATCAAGAAAAAGGTGGAGTTGTATATGTAGATGATTTTGAAGGAAGTGCGAGTAGTTACGATTTACGTACGCCAGCAAATGCATGGGTGCTTTCCAGTATTCCTCAAAATGATGAAAACAACAACAACCCATTATTTCCAGAGTCCAAATTGATTGATGATCTAGAATCCGGAATGAATAGAGCAAAACTAAATTGGTATCGAATTGATCAAAGCATTAGAAGTACTCAAGATCAAGACGATCCTTATGCTGCATCGATTCGACAAGATGAAGTTTTCCCTAATTTGCAATTGAGACCTGGAGATAATAACATTATACAGACATTCGACTTAACTTTCGATCCAACTGAAAGAGGACCTTATAATTTTGATGTACCAGGAGGTGGTCAGTACTCTGCAGGGATTAATCCAAACGGATTGTTATTAGATCCAGAAACTCGTTGGGGTGGAATTATGCGAGATCTGAATACCAATAATTTTGAACAAGCAAATATCGAGTATGTTGAATTTTGGATGTTGAATCCGTTTATGGCAAAAGGAGATGGAAGTCCAGTTACTCAGGATGGTAATTTGTATATCAACCTCGGAAATGTCTCCGAAGATATCCTTAGAGATTCCCGTAAGTTTTTCGAAAATGGTATTCCACCTGAACCAACTACTCCAACGGATACAACAACTTGGGGAAGAATTCCTAGAACACAAGCAATCACCAATGCTTTTAATAATGAAGAATCTGTAAGACAGGCACAAGATGTTGGTTTGGATGGATTGAATAATGTGGGAGAGCGAGCTATCTTTCAAGATTATTTGACACAAATTAATGCTTCCAATATTGAAAATGATGTAAAAGACGCAATTGTGGCAGATCCATCTAATGATGATTTTAGATATTTTAGAGATGAGAGTTTTACAGACCAAGATGGAATTTTCCAACGCTATCGAGATTTCAATAATCCGGAAGGAAATTCACAATCATCAGCTCAGACCGGACAATTATCATCTGCAACCAACCTTCCTGATACGGAAGATATTAACAATGACAACACGTTAAGTGAGACGGAATCTTATTTCCAATATAAAGTTCCAATCGAACAAGATAATGGAATCTTGAAATTTAATAATTTTATCATTGATACGATTCAAGGTTTTGAAAATAGAATCTGGTATCGTGTCAAAATTCCTTTAGATCAACCAACAAAAAGAGTTGGAGGAATTCAAGATTTCCGTTCTATTCGATTTATCAGAATGTATATGCATGGTTTTGATGAACGAGTAACTTTACGTTTTGCAAGATTAGAACTAGTGAGAAATCAATGGAGAAGATATCTAAGAAATAGTAGCATGGATGGACCTCAACCACCAAATCCATTTGACAATTCTACATTCGATGTGAATGCCGTAAATATTGAAGAAAATAGTACCCAAGAACCTTTTGGTTATGTACTGCCCCCCGGAATATCGCGAGAGCGATCGATTGGTGCATTCCCCGATGTCTTGCAAAATGAGCAATCGCTTTCGATGGAGATATGCAATCTGCCCCCCAGAAACTTTAAGGCGATCTTTAAGACGGTGAATCTAGACATGCGAGTTTTCAATAAATTGCAAATGAATGTGCATGCCGAATCAAAAGAAACAATTGATCCCGGTAAGTTGTCTATCTTCATGCGACTGGGTAGTGATTTTGAAAATAATTATTACGAATACGAAATTCCTCTAGTGATGTCGGAAGGACCGACCGCTCCATATAATTCAGATGAGTACAAACTTGAAGTTTGGCGAGAGGAAAATGAATTCGATTTTGTACTGGAACTTTTTAAGGAAGTAAAAATAGAAAGAAACCAACTGGGTAAAGCGCTCAATGAAGTTCATTTCATGCCCGATCCAGAAAAAACAGCCAACCTTGTAAAAGTAGTAGGTAATCCAAATTTGAATCTGGTAAAAGGAGTCATGGTTGGAATTTATAACAATGATAATTTGGATCACTGCACGGAAGTTTGGATCAACGAGTTGCGACTCAATGGATTGGATGAGAGAGGTGGATTGGCTGCAGTTTCGAGATTGGATATGCAATTAGCTGACTTTGGTAACTTGTCTGCATCTGTAAATTACAGTACGCGTGGCTACGGAGACATTGGTCAAAAATTGGCTCAAAGAAGTAGAGAGGAAGTATTGTCTTATGATATCGCTGGTAGTGCTGAGCTAAGTAAATTCTTCCCTGAAAAATGGGGATTACGTTTGCCTTTCTATGGTCAATATTCTAACACAGTGCGTACACCTGAGTTTGATCCTTATGATCGGGATATTCCTCTGAAAGAAAAATTAGCTTCAGAACAAAATTTAACAGCAAGAGATTCACTTCGAGAGCAAGCGGTAGATGCTACAGAAATCAAGAGTTGGAACATCACCAATGCAAGAAAAGAGCGGACCAATAAGGATGCAGTACCGATGCCATGGGATATCTCGAACTTCAGTTTCACCTACGCATATACAGAGACAACACGCCATGACCCGATTATTGAATTAGATCAAATTGATGACCACTATGCATCAATAGATTATGCTTACAATTTGAAACCAAAATATATCACCCCTTTCAAAAAGTTGTCGAAGAATAAACATTTGAAATTGATAACGGATTTGAATTTCAATTTGGTCCCGAATACAATTGGAGTAAATACCCAAATGGATCGTCAAATTCAAGCTACCCGTTATCGTTTTGCTGGACCAGATCCAAAATTGAATACTTATTACAACAAACAATTTACATGGGATCGTAATTATAACTTAAATTGGGACTTAACAAAAAATCTAAAACTGAGATTTAACGCGATTAATGAAGCAATTATTGATGAGTTGCCAACTTTTGATGGGGACGTTCCTGTTCCACAGCAACAACAAAAGGATTTCATCATGGACAATATTCGGGATCTTGGTAGAACGAAAAATTACCGACATGATGTCAATGCAAGTTATACCGTTCCATTCAAGAGTATTCCGTTGTTGGATTGGGTGACGGTGAAAGCACAATATTCGGCAGATTATGCATGGAACGGTTCTTCCTTATTGGCAGCAGATACTTTAGGAAATATTATTCAAAATGGTCAGACCCGTCAAATCAACGCGGATTTAAATTTTGAGCAGTTATATAATAAGTCGAAGTATCTCAAGAAAATTAACAAGAAGAATTCAGGTAAATCCAAAAAAGGTAGAAAGACAAGCCGAGGTGGTGATGATGATGGCGGTGGTGTGAAAGATGGTGGAAAAGGTAAAGATCGAGGAGCTAGAGGTGGCCGGGGAGCTGGTGGTAAAGTCGCTGACCTTAGTAGAGGAAGTATCAAAGATAAAATGGATACGCCAAGTATAAAAGATAGAATTTCTGGGAAAGATGGCAAAGGCGAAACTGGCAAAGATGGAAGTGGAACAGGTGTCGCTTCTGCAGATGGAAAGAGTGGTAAGAAAGGTAAAGATGGTAAGAAGAAAAAGGATCCAAAAGATAAGAAGAAGAAAAAAGAACGAGAGCCGACGAAAATAGAACGGATTGCATTGCGTCCTTTGATGCTATTGAGAAAAGCAAGAGCCTCCTACACTGAAAACTTAGGAACCACCATTCCGGGATATCAGCGAAATACAAAATTCTTTGGTATGGATGATGGATTTTCTGCGCCAGGATGGGATTTTGTCGGAGGACTTCAACCTGATATTACAGATAATGATTTCTCCAATGATTGGTTGACACGTTCTGCAAACAATGGATGGATTACAGATAATGTTTTTCAGAACAAGCAAGTGCTCCAGAATTACTCTCAAAATATTGATGGTAGAATTACTTTAGAACCATTTAATGACTTCAGAGTTGAAATTGAGGCCAATCGATCTTATACTGAAAACTCGTCGTTGTATTTCAGAGATACTACTTATGATACTACGCCTGGCAATTATGAAGACATCGTGCACACCGTACCTCGTGATGTTGGATCGTATACGATTTC
>CALFWW010000133.1 GCA_937928575.1 uncultured Saprospiraceae bacterium
CAAAGGTCAAGGCGGAAAACGCAAGTATCCCCTTTGGGCTATCGAGCCTGCCTAGCTGCGCCAAGCAGACAGGGCTTTCCAACGAAGAGATTTGGAAATTTTTCTCATAGAAAGCCGCTATTTTATAGTTCAATTTGTATAAATCCGCTTTTCCATACAAATAAAAGCCTGACTGCAACCATGATAAAAACAATGACCAGAAGCTTGGGTGTATCCTAATTTTCGGTAAAAATTCATTGCGGTAGGATTGCCTGTGTACGTATCCAATCGAATAGTGTCATTTCCATTCATGGTGCCATAATCTTCGGCAAAAAGACACAACCGTTTTCCATTACCTCGGAATTGTAAATTAGGATTAATACAGAGTCTGTGAATGACTAAAGGATTTTCTGAGGAAATTTTCCATCGGACATCATTGTATTGCATATCTTGTTGCTCATTGATGACAATGGCACCTAGTATATTTTGCCGCATTTTCATCACATACATATCTTTGTTGAGGATATCCTGACGGGCAGTTGATAAATCCGGGTAATTGTGATCCCATTGGTCAATTCCTTGTGCGATTAGGTAGCGGGTACACTGCTTGTACAAATCCATAATACCACTCAGATCGGCTTCACTTGCAAATTCTATTGGGATTTCATTCATTTATCGGTCAAATTGAACATAATAATAATAGTTTTTGAGATTAGATTTATTCTTTTTTTACTGTATTTTTGCAGGAATTAAATTAATGAAAATGCGTAACAAGTTAAACTTACAATTCGGTGTCATCACTTTAATGATTTTAATGGCTGCTGTTAGCAGATTGCTACCTCACCCTCCTAACTTTACGGCTGTTGGCGCAATGGGTTTGTTTGGAGCCGCATTTTTTAATAGAAAAGTTTTTGCATTCATCATTCCGATAGCTGCCATGTTCTTGACAGATTTGTTTTTGAATAATGTCGTATATGCTCAATATATGCCAGAAGGGCAAAGTTTCATGTTATTCACAGAAGGTAGTAGTTGGATCTATGGAGCCATCGCTTTGACTATTTTCGCTGGACTTTTTGTCCTAAACAAAGTGAATACTGCAAATGTAGTGGTCGGATCATTGATTTCCGCACTCATCTTTTTCTTTCTGACGAATTTTGGACTTTGGATGAGTGGTAACATGTATCCGAATAATGCGGCAGGATTGGGTGCATGCTTTGCAGCTGGACTTCCATTCTTATTGAATTCAATATTGGGAAATCTTTTTTATGGTGGAATTCTTTTTGGTAGCTACTATGCCATCCAAAAGCGTTTTTTCACACCTGCAGTTTAATACCAATTGTCAGATAAAAATAAACTAAATAATAAGTCAGGTTCTCCAAAGGATAAAGAAGCCATTTCTTCTGAAACGACTGCTTTGGTGGAAGGCAAAGATTATTATATGGAGAACGGCTTGTTTGTTTTAACTGAAGCTTATTTGAAAAAGCGTGGATATTGTTGTAATAACGGATGTCGACATTGTCCATACAAAGTCTAATTACCCTCGGGATACTTTTCCAACAAATCAGCAAATTCACTTCTTTCATTCAAGTTCTTTCTTAGCCATTGTTGCCCATCAAGTTTCGCTTGAAAGTCCAAACCTTTTTCTATCATCAGATCTAAAGTTGGACGAGTAATTCTATCCGCATAAAGGGCTACTTTATTTGGATCCGCACCATTATTTAATAACAATTCCATCAATTCAGTTTGCCCTAAAGCATCTTGCAAAATACTTCTATTTCCCAAAGTTTTTAATTCCGCTAATTTTCCTCCTTTTTCAAACCAGTCTTTCAAAGTTGTAACATTTCTCTTATCAACATGAAGACGGACTGGGCAGAAGTAATTGGATATTTTGATACAACTGTCGATAAATTCCGATAATGAATCTTGAATGAGGTGGGATTCACTATTCACAAATATATAGATAGAAGAATCTTGACAATCCATCATCAAAATTTCATCAGTAGTTGTTTTTGCGATTGGAATTTTACCTTGGGATTGATTAGCAGCGGATTTTAATTGAGCTATTATTTCAGTAGGCAAATAATACTTTTCAATCTTTCTCCATTCATTTATTGCAATTGGAAAATCTGGTTTTTGCTTTTCATGACTTTGTAAGTAGTTTGTTGAGATAAACTTTTTGTAGGCAATAGGAAGTTGTCGGTCCAAATAAATTTCCAAATCAAATACTTGAGAATTGGGAATTATGGGTGTTTGAAGGGTCGACCAATATTTCCAATCCTTAATACTTTCCATCACAAGTGGTAATTCATTTGGTCTTGGCTTTTCAAAGAACCCATCATTAAGGATGCTATCAATTTTATTCGCCAGTTTTACAGGATTCAATTCTAATTTATCGAATGGAATCGTATTAAAATTTTCGATTGCACCTTTCCTGAAATAATATTGGTAACTAAAAATTCCTATTTCAATAAACTCATTTGCTTTTTCAAAATACCTCCATTTTGTTGGTATATTAAAACGATCTTGAAATCCGATTCTTTTTCTTAGTTCATAATCTGTTAATTCTCTAGTAAGCGGATAAGTAAATTCTTCCGGATCTGAATTAACACTATGCTCCCATTGCAGTTTGTTTAAATTATATATTCGAACAATTGAATTTTCAAGCGTATAAGTATATACTCCGATTTGATGGCCTTCACATGCGATCCAATTTTTTACAAACCAATAAAAAAATTCATTGTGTTTATCAGTAACCAACCTGAGCCATCTCTCATCTTCATAATAAATATCGAGATCAGTCGGATATACAAATTCATATTTTAATGGAGGGAAAACAGCGTAATCGCTATAGATTTTAAAAAAATGTTCATTCCCAAATTCATGTTCAACTGGCTTTCCTTCTTTATCAGTTATTCGCAACCAAAAATCTAATTCATCAACTCCATGATAGAATTCAACTTCATAAACATCTGCAGTTTTATCGACCAACAATGATTTATCTTTTATTCCAGCAATAATTTTTCGAAATATTGATTGAAGTTCATCGGTTTTTGATTCCAGATATTTTTTCCAGTGTGCTAATTCTATGGTTTGGTAAGGTCCGTATTCGAGTGGATTTTTTTGTGGTCTCATGTTGTATCGCTTTTATTGAGGTGACACAATTTAATTAATTTATTGGAGAATGTTTTATTGGTATTTGGAGGTTTGATTGATGTTCGTTGATCAGACATCTTGCCTGATATAACAGATCCACTTTTAATTAAAACTTTGCCCAGACAGATGGCTAGGTTACGAAGATGTCTTGGCTACACTTAAATCATCGAGACTAACAATATCTACCCCATTTTGTAGTAATAACTGAACTGCTTTTTTATGCTCTGGAATTTTCCACAACCGAAACAATTTTCCTTGTGCATGAATCTTCTCAGACATCAAACGTAATAAAGCCAATTGTTTTTCATTCGGTATCACTGCAAACGGATGCCAACCCACCACTTTGCTGTATTTTTCACTAATCGTTGGTACTAAATCGTTGGCGTAATTTTTTCCAAGATCAAAAATTCTTCCATCCAATTGAACCCATCTTTCTTGCTCATTTATCACAGCTTCAAAAGAACGATGACCACTTATTAAAATCGATACTGAATTTGTAACTTTCTTGTTATTTTTCCAACGAGTCAGCATAGACTGAAATGGTTGTAATACTTCCAAAATGGCATGATAGGTTTCAACTGGATGAGATTTAACATCAAGAACCAAGGTTAGTGGTTGATTTGAATTTTTAAAAACACTACCTGTTCTCTGGAAGTAATCATATAAAGCTACTAAATAGTTATCTGAAAATATCTTATTTGGATTGGTTAAATAAGGTCGCCCATGTTGTGCATACAGCACTCCTTTTTTCAACCAAATATCCGCCTCGATGTAAGCAACTCCTTGTGTCAATGCACGAAACAAAGGATTCGGTTGCTCATTGTCATTATGTGCATGTATATGGGTGATTGGTTGTACCCGTTCAAGACTTGGGAGCTGGTTCATCAATCCACTTTCCGTTCGATGGTGTCATCCGGTTTATTATTGGTGTCGGATATTTCCCTTTTTTCAGTTGATTGAGTTGATTCTGGTGCAGGAGTTGGTGTTTTCTCTTTCGGATATTCTACTCTAACATGATGTATACTTCTCAATAATTTTTTCCATTCTGCCTGACAGATTTCTAATTCTTGAAAAGTCAAATCCGAATCTTCCAATTGTTTATTAGCAATTTTACCGGCAATAATATTATTAATCATGTTGTCGATATCTTGACCAGTTGGTGATTTCAGACTTTTACAAGCTGCTTCTAGCGAATCCGCAATCATTAATATGGTTTCTTCTTTCGTAGCCGGACGAGGACCTGGGTAGGTGAAAAGGGACGCATCAATTTGTTTGCCTGGATTTTGATCAATATGTTGGCGGTAAAAATATTCAACTCTTGTCGTTCCATGATGAGAACTGATGAAATTGGTAATCACGGAAGGTAAACGGTTTTTCTTGGCCATTTCAAGTCCTTTCGTAACGTGCTCGATAATCTTTTTTGCGCTATCCAATGGAGTCGATTCGGAATGTGGATTGTAACCAGATTGATTTTCAATGTAAAATTCTGATTGGGACATTTTTCCTATATCGTGGTACAATGCTGCTACTTTTACCAACTGCGCATCTGCTCCAATCTTTGTGGCAGCCGCTTCCGAAAGATTCGCAACTTGCAATGAGTGTTGTAAAGTTCCTGGCGCTTTTATTGATAAATCCTTCAACAAAGGTCGACTCATATCTGACAATTCATCCAATGTAACAGCGGATACAAACCCAAATATTTTTTCCAATAGAGGTATCAATGGGAAAGCCAATAAGGTCAGAAATGCATTTAAAAATAACCAAGTATAATTACCCCAATCGACTCCTGCAATTGTCCCTTCCCGAATTAAAGACAATCCTAAAAATGAAATTGCATAGGCTGCAAATATTAATCCGATTGACCTAAAAAACTGTGTGAAATAACGGGTCGAGCCACTCGCCAAAACCGCAACAATTCCTGCCAATATGGTAATAAATGTAAACTCATATCCTAAAGATGAAAGGAAACTCGCAATCAGTACGATAATAATATGGGTGAATAATGCCAATCGGTCATTATAGAAATTCCGCACAACAATTGGGACAATACAAAATGGAATCATATAAACACTAACCGCGTCGGTCACCTCAACGATGTAAACCAGATAACTGTAGACCACCAACCATAACAATAAAAATACGAGGTTACTAAAATGCCCAAATATTTTCGGCTCATTGAATTGCAAATACCAAAGAAAAACAATCACAATAATACTGGTCAATAAAAGATAACCAATAAATACACCTAAATGAGATTGTTTGTCTGTGACTTCTTTTTCATATTGCGATTTGTAGGAAACTAATTTTTTGTAAATGTCATCAGTCACTACCCCATTTTTCTTGATGACTAAATCTCCTTTTTTCACCAAACCATTGGAAGTGGAAACTTGTGCGATCGCCTTATCCAAAAAGTTTTGAGTAAGGGTGTCATTAAAACTGATATTGGGCTCAAAAGTATTTTGCAATAAAGGCAATAAAAAGTCTGCTTCTCTTAGTCCAGAGGAAAAAAGGGAATCTGCCAGACGATCATTGACGGTTTCCCGATCTGGTATTGACTGAATTGTTTTAGGATATTCCGTATTACCTTTTAACACCGTAATTACAAAATCTTTTTCTTTTGATTGGTGTTTGCTATTTAACTCATAAATTCCTTCTTGATAGAAATTGTCAATTAATCGAATTCCATATCTTTTATATTGTCGAGTTCGTTTTAATACATCTACAAACTGGTCTCCATCACCTACATTTTGTACCTGTTTGTCAAAGTCAGAGATAAATGATTTTTTCGTATTTTTTACGATTGATTTGTCATAATAATAATAAGGAGAGAATTCATCATTGATCTGAACTTTAGCTGCTTCAATTTCTGCTTTTGGTTTTAAAATAGGATAATCGAATGGTGCAACTAAATCCTCATATTGCCAGGTCTGACCACGATCAAATTGATACTTGAATCTTACATTATTGGGGAATAGAAAACTGATAAAGAAGATCACTAAAAATACCAATAGATACTTAGCAATCGTCGGAATATTTTGGAATGTCTTTCTGAACTTACTCATTAACGCAAATATACTTAATGATTGATAATTAAGAATTGAATTTTCATATTAAGACCGCTCTCATAGCTATAGATAACTATAAGAACGGTCTTATACAAATGGTATGCTTATGCCAACGTTAGGTTCGGCTCTTTTGCACCATTGCTACTAAAGCATCCAAATCGATTTTACGAGGCCTACCTCGTTTTCCGCTGGTTTTTTTGACTACTTTATTTAACTTTTTCGGTCTCCCTCTTTTTCCTGTTTTTGCCACGACTGTTTTTGCTTTAGCCGGACGACCACGTTTCTTTGGTGCATGTATTGTTACAATTCCGGCTTTTCTTGGTCTACCTCGCTTGCCTTTCTTTTTGACCAACTCACTCTTTGGTTTCGGTGGACGACCGCGACGTTTTGGGGCAACAACCATCGACTCGTCTACTATCTTTCTTGGTCTACCTCGTTTACCTTTTGATTTAACAACTTCACTTTTTGGTTTCGGTGGACGACCACGACGCTTGGGCGTAACAACTATTGTCTCGTCTACTATCTTTCTTGGTCTGCCTCGTTTACCTTTTGATTTAACAACTTCACTTTTTGGTTTCGGTGGACGACCACGACGCTTGGGTGTAACAACTATTGACTCGTCTACTATCTTTCTTGGTCTGCCTCGCTTACCTTTTGTTTTGACAAATTCACTCTTTGGTTTTGGTGGACGACCTCGACGTTTGGGTGCATCATTAATGGTTGTAATTCCATTTAATTTAATAGTTGTTGATTTTGCAATTGTCTTGTTTTTCTTCTTTTTAGACTTTTTTGCTTTTAGTTTTTTAATTGCTTTTTTTATCTGAGCAAGTTGAAATTTCAAGACTTTTGATTCCAATTCGTATTTGGCAAGAATTGAAGCTAACTCCTTTTTACTGTAAGTTGATTTTGCCATTTTTAAATGATTTATTTATACAAATTTATTATTAATATTAAATAATTCAATTATATGTTCATTTTTTTCTTCGTTAATTGCAGATTATCAGGGAATTAAGGGGGGTTTATTGATAATTAAACAGGCAGGCTCGCCGAACTGGCAAGACTTTTTCCCGATGATTTAAAATCGAATTTGTGGGAATATTGTTATAATTGGGAATAATTGGCAAGTGCTAGCCTTTTCTCGGATTCCATTTTACTTCATCTACGTTTAAATCAGCTGCTACTTTACGTCCTAAAACGAAAAAATAATCAGATAATCTGTTTAGATATTTAATGATGATTTCTTCACCTGGTTCTGAATGAAATAAGGCAATGACCCTACGTTCAGCTCTTCTGCAGACTGTTCTTGCTAAATGACAAAAAGAGACAGCTGGATGACCTCCTGGTAGAATAAAATGTTTGAGTGGTTGTAGACCATGCTCCATATTATCCATTTCATTTTCCAATAATAAAATATCGGATTCCAAAACATCTGGTGTAATCATTTCTTTAGATGGGTCACTGGCTAGATTACTACCAATTGTAAACAGTCTGTTTTGTATTTCTGACAGGACTTGTTTTAACTCATCATTTTCTAGATGATCTCGTACGATTCCTATAATTGAATTTAATTCATCAACCGTACCATAGGCTTCAATACGAATATGATCTTTTGGTAATCGTGCACCACCAAATAATCCTGTGGTTCCTTTGTCTCCGGTTTTAGTATAGATTTTCATGCTTGAAATATAGAAAATATAATTGGATTTTACACTAAATACAAAATTTGAAATTAAAATAACAATACAAATACAAATTAGAGGTCAATTATGAATGACAGATTCCCAAAATAAAAAAAGTGCCTTTTCCTCTCACGAGAAAAAAGCACTTTAAATATTTTAAACTAAAAGATTATTAGTCCATGTCGAAAACGTATCTGTATCCAATGTTGATACCTAATACACCTAGTCCTTTTTCTCCTTCAAAAACTTGATCAATCTCATACTTACCTGGGATCAGGTACTGAGCTGATAAATACACACCTTTAAATGATAAACCAGCTTCTGGCATAATTGCAAATGTGCTTCCAGTTTGCTCTTCAACTACGGTTGTTTCTGTACCGACAGTTACTGAATATTCTGGTGTTAATAATTGTGCAAGACCTATACTCAATCCAGCAAATGGCGTGAAGTTTTCATCCGGTCTTAAGGTAAATAGTCCTTTTGCACCAATGACTCTTAAGCCAAAAAGATCAATATCACCACCACCAGCACCTGCCAAGACAGATCTGTTGAAGATAATTCCTGCACCAATTTTTTCATGAAAGTGATACAGCACATCTAATCCATATGTCAAACCTCCATCAAGATTCAAATCTCCAGCTTCGTCACTTACACCATCACCACCTGGGACTGCCCAACCTAATTGACCAGCAACAGATACTGCTTGTCCATAGATGGATGTTAATCCAATACTTAGACATAATGCCATTGTAAATAATACTTTTTTCATAATAATGTTTTAATTGTTTTTAAATAATTTTTTTTCGTTTTAAATCGGAGGCAATATAACAGAGAATTTTATTTTAATAATAAAAAGGTATCGATTAATTGTTGTAAAACCTCATTTTCTAGGTTTTTGACTGTATAATTCGAAGTAAAATAAGTTGAAATAATAGCTCCTCTTTTACCTAAAATTATTAATCCACTCTTTCCGCAACTTTCATGATGTTTTTGTTTTGTACATCCGTTTCTACCAATCCATCTCTTAAACGAATAATACGATGGGCATGCTCAGCAATATCTGGTTCGTGTGTAACAAGGATAATGGTATTTCCTTCCGAGTGAATGCGTTCGAGGATACCCATAATTTCTACGGAAGTTTTGGTATCTAAATTTCCAGTAGGTTCATCCGCCAATATAATTGAAGGATCATTGACAAGTGCTCTTGCGATAGCAACACGTTGACGTTGTCCACCTGATAATTCATTGGGTTTGTGATGCACTCGATCTCCTAAGCCAACGGTATCCAATACATGTTGTGCTTTTTCTAATCTTGCTTTCTTACCAACTCCTCCGTAGATTAAAGGCAATGCCACATTTTCTAAAGAAGTTAATCGAGGGAGTAAATTAAAGGTTTGAAAAACAAAACCGATTTCTTTATTTCTAATGGTCGCTAAATCCGCATCGGTCATTTTGCTGACTTCATTGTCATTCAATATATAGTTCCCCTTAGTGGGTGTATCGAGACAGCCCAACAAATTCATCAAGGTCGATTTTCCTGAACCAGAGGGTCCCATCAGAGCTACATATTCATTTTCCAGAATATCCAAGGTGATAGATTGAAGTGCATGAACCTTCGTAGTCCCCATCACATAGGTTTTTCTCAAACTGTCAACCGATATTACTTTTCTCATTTGATGTTCTTATATCATTAATTTACAAAATTGTGAAATCAACACCGTATTTTTTGCAATAACAAAAATAATTTTCTCTTTATTAATCGCAATATATTTTAGATGGGTAACTAGTTTTTATCGTTCAATACCAATTAAATACTGGATACAAGTTAAACAAAAATTGTAGCTGAATATAGTTCCTATTTGGTTTGAAAAATAATGATAACATTTTTTAGATATTGTTTGAGGAATTGTATTTTCGCCTGACAATACAAACTCATCTTGAAAACAAAACTAAATGGAAGGTAATCAGCGTACACCCCTCATCAAACATGTAGCTATAGCAGGAAATATAGGAGCAGGTAAAACTACCCTTTGTAGTCAATTAGGAAAACACTTTGGGTGGGATGTTCACTATGAGTCCACTGACAATAATCCTTACCTAGATGATTTCTATGGTGACATGCCACGTTGGTCATTCAATCTACAAGTCTATTTCTTAAATAATCGGTATCGTCAAATTCTGAATATCCAAAATG
Organism: uncultured Saprospiraceae bacterium; assembly: GCA_937928575.1. GTDB lineage: Bacteria > Bacteroidota > Bacteroidia > Chitinophagales > Saprospiraceae > CALDGQ01. The sequence continues at coordinate 10,071 of CALFWW010000133.1, forward strand.
GGGATCGGACTGTTATTCAGGATCGTACTATTTATGAAGATGCATTTATTTTTGCACACAATCTTCATGATATGGGGTTGATGCCAACCAGAGATTTTAATAATTACCTAGATCTTTTTAAATTAATGGTGTCTCAAGTAAAAGCACCCGATTTATTAATTTATTTGAAAGCGGATGTTTCTACACTTGTGGATCACATTGTTATGCGTGGGAGAGATTATGAAAAAGATATTTCGATTGAGTACCTGACTGGTTTGAATAAGCGATATGAAGACTGGATCAGTGATTACAAAGAAGGAAATTTGCTGATTATCGATGCGAATAATATTGACTTCAAAAATAATCCTGAAGATTTAGGTTCTATTATTTCTAAAGTGTCTGGAGAATTAAATGGACTTTTTGGATTTACTCAAGCTTCATAAAGCTTATACAGATTGAACCCCAAAATGGCGGTTATCTATGAGAAAAATTTATCGATATCTGCGTTGAAAATAAAGTCATGTACTTTTGCAATGCAAGCCAGCGCGGTAACTAAGGCTATGTTTACGTTTTTCGCCTTAATCTCAAT
>CALFWW010000134.1 GCA_937928575.1 uncultured Saprospiraceae bacterium
GGACGATAACTATGGTCGAGATGGTTTTCAGTATGACGAGCGACTCATCTGGCGATTAACCAAGAATTTTGAAGCTACCAAACCATGGGGAATGGGTAAAGCGAATAAGCCACCTTTTCATCTTGCTTTTAATGAACATGGTTTTCGTGGTGATAATTTCACAAAAAATAAAAAACAAGGAAAGAAAAGAATCATGTTTCTAGGGGATTCTTATACAGCCGGCCTCGATTATCCTGAAGAAGAAATATTTTGTAATCTCATTGTTAAAAAGTTAAATGAGAGCAATGGGAAATATGAAGCATTGAATGCCAGTTGTCCTGCTTGGTCTACCGATCAACAATATTTGTATTGGAAAACGGAAGGCCGAAAATACAAACCCGACTACCTAATTCTAATGACATCAGTCAATGATATTCGAGAAATTTTCAATAAGCGATTAATTGAATTAGATGAAAATCAAAACTTAAAAATCCATCCCGTAAATATTCCTTTTAAAGAAAAAATATATTGGAAATTGGCAAATCGGTCTTCTTTTTTTCAGTACTTAAGAAAGAAAGTGTTACAAACAGAAACGGGAAGTTTTCATCATATCTTTAAGCACTACCCCGTCAATTATGGAAAAGAAGATCAGGAAGATTTGGACTTACCTATTTTTCAATCCGATCCTTTTGACGAGGTAAAGCAATCTTTCATTTTATTTGAAAAATTGATTGCTGAGTTGAATTACGAGACCAAAAAGACAGGTACACAATTGATTTTAAGTATCAACCCATCTACTACCGAATTTAATGGTAGCCTAAATTCCCCCAAATACGAATCAGGAAGTGTAGCCAAACAACTTGCACGCATTTCAACTGCGCATCAAATTCCTTTTCTCAACTTGCATGATGTATTGTCTCAAGAAGCGGATCCAATGAAAATCTTTATGAGCTGGGAATTCCACTATGACGATGATGGTCATCAATGGATTGCGGATCAGATTACTGATTTTTTGGTAGAGCAAGGTTTGTAATGTTTTGGTTGGTTATTATTATCTACTTATTGAAAACCTTTTGTAGATAGTGCTGTTTAAGTAATATACATTATATTATAGTAAAACCACAGGCCATGTTTGGATTATTTAAGAAAAAAGACCCCACAGAAAAATTGAGAAAGAAGCATAAGCAATTGCTCGAAGAAGCTTTCAGATTGTCAAAAACTGACAGAAAAGCAAGTGATGCAAAAACTGCGGAAGCTGCTGAAGTGATGAAAGAAATTGAAAAACTGACGAATTAAATATTCTTCTAGATTCGAAAGTATGTTGTTTTATTACACGAATGGTTTTAGGTTCAATCACTGTTCGTTAAGTCAGGTACTACCTGACTTTTTAATTTATTGAAAGATATAGTTGCATTTTTTTAGTTTTGCTGCTCACAACTCTATTTTTAGCGATTTAGCTAATTATATGTTTAGCTATTGGCAAGCTAGTTCTTCATTCCTCTGAGAACCTATTCGATTGAGTCCTCTCATTTTAAATTTTTATGATTGTCTTAACTTTTAGAATTATACGTATATTTGATTTTTGAATGCCAATTTGGATGGTCATTAACTCCTGTCTTATTTGGTTCCCACTACCGATAATTTTATAATTTTCAGTACTGTAAACGTCACTATTTTGCGGCACGTTGTATTTGAAATATAATTATCAGAACAAAATGTTTAATTCACAAAAAGTGCTCACCCCAAATTCAACTTTATTTCGTTTTTATTTTTTTGCGATTTCTTTCTTTCTTTTCAATTCAATAAGTGGACAGAATTTTTCTGATGTTTCACTTGCTGTAGGAATAACTGAAAGTTTCGGGAATGGGTATGCCGGAGGTGGTATCAGTATGGTAGATTTTAATGAAGATGGATTTATTGATATCACTTTTGGGACTGAGGAGGGAAAAGAGATTACCTTTTATCAGAGTAATGCTGGCTTAAGTTTTACAAAAATTTCATTGGGCATCACAGACACTGCTCATCAAAGACAAATACTCTGGGTTGATGTAGACAATGATAATGACCTTGATTTGTATGTAAGTGGATATCATGCTGCAAATAAGTTATACTTAAATGATGGTCAACTAAATTTTACAGATGTTTCATCTACTTCCGGAATTGTTCAAGAAGCAGATGATTCTTACGGTGCCATTTTTGGAGACATTGATTTAGATGGGGATTTGGATCTTTACATTTCCAACCATTATTTTTTCCCTTCTCGTTTATACTTAAATGATGGTCTTGGTCAATTTACAAATATTACTGCGACTTCAGGAATTAGTGATACAGCTAGTTTGAATTTCTGCAGCGCTTTTTTCGATTATGATCAAGATGGCGATTTGGATCTCTATAAAATAAATGATAAGACTTATCAAAATGAGTTTTATGAAAATAATGGAGACCTTACCTTTACCGATATTGGTAGTTCAACCAATGCAGATATTCAAATTGATGGGATGGCAATTGCGATTGCAGATATCAACAATAATGGTCTGCTTGATCTTTATATGTCTAATACACATCGTCTACCATCTCAAGGTAATTTGATTCCTGGAAATGTAATGTTGAAAAATAACTACCCGGAAGGCTTTGAAGATATTTCTGCTAGTTCTGGTGCAAATTATAGAGAATGGTGCTGGGGAAGTTCATTTGCTGATTTTGATAATGATGGCTATCAAGATATTTATACTTCAAATATTGGAGTAACTTATGTCAACAATTTAGATAATCAGTTATATTTCAACAATGGAGATGAAAGATTTATCCCGCAAGCAGCAGGCAATATGATTGGAGATTCAGATTTGTCGCATAGCTGTAGCGTAGCAGATTTTAATAACGATGGCAAGATGGATATTTTTGTTGGAAATATCGGGACTGTAAATTCTAAATTATGGCAAAATAACATTCCTACCAGTGATACTTATTTACAGGTCAAACTTGAGGGAACAACAAGCAATACAAATGGTGTCGGTAGTTGGATTAAAGTATATGCGGGTGATCAAACTTTTACTAGATTCACTCACTGCGGGATTGGTTATCTATCTCAAGAGAGTCATAAAAATCATTTTGGTCTTGGTGCAAATACGGTGTTAGACTCACTAGTGGTCAAATGGCCATCTGGATTGATAGATAAAATTGTTAACCCACCCGTAAATGAGTGTATAAATATTATTGAAGGAACGAACAACTATACGGTTATTTCAAATCCAGTAGAGTCACAGCCAACTCAAATCACAGATTCAGCTAATTCTGTAGCGAGAAACTGGATGGAGTTGTTACTAGAATCTATTCGAAATGATTATGCTAGACCAACAGTTCATGCACGTAATTTATTTCACAGTTCAATTGCAATGTACGATGCGTGGGCTGCTTTTCAAAATACTTCTATCCAGTATATGTTAGGTCAAACACAAAATGGTTATCATACGCCCTACACAAGTCCAATAAGTTCATCCTCCCCACAAGATGCACAAGAAGAAGCAATTAGTTTTGCAATGTTTAGATTACTAAGTCATCGGTTTCAAAATTCTCCAGGGGGAATCGCAATGCAAAGTCATTACAATCAATATATGATTGATTTGGGTTATAACATTGCAAATACATCTATTGATTACTCCTCTGGTGATCCTGCTGCTCTTGGTAATTATATAGCTCATCACTTGATTCAATTTGGCTTACAAGATGGAAGTAATGAGCAAAATGGATATAGCAATACCTATTATGAACCTGTTAATGATCCATTGGTGATGAATTATTCAGGCAACCCAAATATCACTGAGCTTGATCGATGGCAACCATTAACACTAGATGTATTTATTGATCAGTCTGGAAATTCTATTCCAATAAATACGCCTGACTTTTTAAGTCCTGAATGGGGAAATGTCACTCCGTTTGCGCTTCAGGATATAGACAAAACCACCTTTTCAAGAGCGGGTAATGAATATCTTGTTTATTGTGATCCTGGTCCTCCTCCTTTTTCTACAATTGGGGCATCTGATAATTATCGATGGGGCTTTTCACTAGTATCTGCATGGTCATCACATTTAGATAGTAATGATCCTACTATGTGGGATATTTCACCTGCTAGCCTTGGAAATATAAGTTCTTTACCAAATAGTGCAGATGATTATCCATCTTTTTACAATTTAATTTCTGGTGGAGATTCAAGTGTGGGACATGTTATCAATCCAGCTACCAATGCCCCATATATTCCGCAAATGGTAAAGCGTGCAGACTATACTAGGGTTTTAGCTGAATTTTGGGCGGATGGTCCAGATTCTGAAACACCGCCAGGGCACTGGTTTGCATTATTAAATCATGTAAGCGATCATCCATCTTTTGAGAAGAAATTTCAAGGAAGTGGTGCAAATTTGAATGATTTGGAATGGGATGTAAAGGCTTATTTTTCATTAGGTGGCCCCATGCATGATGCTGCGATAAGTGCATGGTCAATTAAAGGTTGGTACGATTATATTCGACCGGTTTCAGCTATTCGTGCTTATGCCGACCAAGGTCAAAGTAGCGATCCATCACTACCAGCCTACAATCCTGAGGGATTGGAACTAATACCTGGATTAATTGAATTAATTGGAATTAATGATTCGTTGGTTGGATCATCCAATGAACATTTAAATAAAATTAAAGTCTTTGCATGGAGAGGACCTGATTATATTCCAAATCCTGAAACATCGGAAGCCGGTGTTGGATGGATCCGAGCCGAAGATTGGTGGCCATATCAAAGACCAAGTTTCGTAACGCCTCCGTTTGCAGGTTATGTGTCTGGGCACTCTACGTATTCTCGCGCTGCTGCAGAAGTTCTTACTGCGCTTACAGGTGATCCATTTTTCCCCGGAGGTATGGGAGAATTTGTTGCTGAAAAAGATGCGTTTTTAGTTTTTGAAAATGGACCAAGTGATGATGTCGTCTTACAATGGGCAACTTATAGAGATGCTTCAGACCAATGTAGTTTATCAAGGATATGGGGCGGTATCCATCCACCTGCGGATGATATTCCTGGGAGAATTATTGGTGAAAAAATTGGTGTTCAAGGCTTTAATAAAGCAAGACATTATATACTCGGCACCATTTGTGGAAATGTCACTTTCGTGTTGGATGATCCAATTCCTTATTCACTTTACAAGGCCAATAAAATATATTCAAGTGGAATGGTACTAGATCCTCATGTGAGTTTTGAAGCGAGCGACTTTATTGAGTTACTACCTGGATTTGAAGTTGCTTTGAACGCACAATTTAGAGCTATCATTACTGGTTGCCCCTAAATCCTTTAGTTTACTGTTAATCTCCAAACTAGGAAAACATAGATATTTATTTCCGTATACAGTTTGTTTTAAAAGTAAGTCAAATAACATCTGTTATATGATTCTGCAGCACATATCTATACTCGTCTATACTCGCATTGGATTATTTAAGGTTGAAATAACTTCCTTAGATAGCTTATCGAGAGATATCCGAAAATAAAAAATGTCTTTTACCTCAACTGAAATAATTATTTTCTTTCATTTCGACCTTTAATTGGAATTTCATTCTCTTATACAAATTGTAGTCTAAAAGTGCGGATATATATGGAAGGAAAATTTTTCGAGATCAAGGCAGAAAACGTAGACATACCTTAGTTACGGCGAGCCTGCCTGACTGCGCCAAGCAGACAGGGCTTTCTAACGAAGATATCGGGAAATTTTTCTCAAAGATAACCGTAATTATAGACTACAATTTGTATTAGATGTCTCTTTCAAGACAACTACAAAATTATCGAGAATAAAATAAAGTCCGGGGCAACCCTCACTTCAAGTCCAGCATATTAAACCTGACACGAAAAAGTTAAATCAAAAATTAAATAATCTTTCTTATGAAATTCAATTTATCCCAGCTAGCCATCTTATTTTTTGGCTTGACCTTTTTAGCATCTTGTGGAAGCGATGATGATACTGTCATAGAAACGACAGACACTTTTAGTTTAGAGATTACCGGTTTAGAAGACGTAGGAAGTACTGCAATTTATGAAGGATGGATCATGGTCGATGGAAGTCCAAAATCAACAGGTACATTTAGCGTAGATGCAAATGGCGATTTATCTAGTAATACATTTACACTGGAAAAATCAGATATAGATGCAGCTACTGCATTCATTCTTACCATTGAGCCTTCTCCTGACAACGATCCGGCACCAAGTGATGTGCACGTGTTAGCAGGTGACTTTAATAACGGAACTGCTGACTTGACAATCAGTCATCCTGCAGCATTGAATAATGATTTTGCAGGTGTTGCTGGAAAATATATTTTAGCAACTCCTACTACGACTACAGATACAGACGAGACAAGTGGTGTTTGGTTTCTTGACAACTCTTCTGGGATGCCTGCTGTGGGTCTTACTTTACCTACTTTGCCAGCTGGTTGGGCTTACGAAGGTTGGGCGGTCATCGATGGTACACCTGTAAGTACGGGTACTTTTTTATCTGCTACCGGTGCGGATGATGCTTCAATTTATAGTATGGGAGGACCTCCATTTCCAGGTGAAGATTTTATTAACAATGCTCCTGCAGGGTTGACTTTTCCTACTGATTTGTCTGGAGGTGCTGCAGTAATTAGCATCGAACCAGTTCCCGACAATAGCCCTGCTCCATTTACTCTGAAGCCATTAGTGGGTATGATTCCTGAAAATGCACCCGTTCATTCAGTATTAGATTTGGGCCAAAATTTAGCTTTTCCAACTGGACAAGCTATCAAATAAGAACTTATTTTTTTGGATATTAATATAAAGTTGCTCGAAAAAGTTCGGGCAGCTTTTTTTATTATTTGTTGAATTGATGAGGTGAATGCTTTGACTATCTTTTAAACAACTTTCCTTTCACATGTTTTTCCAAAAATTCATCTTTGTAAGAACTCCCTAATGGAATTGCTTCTTTCCCAATCAATATCGTGTCAATATCTATCGCATCAATTGCATCGACATTAATAATATATGACTTTGAAACTCGTGCAAAAATATTTTTGGGTAATTGAGAGTATATTGTTTTTATATTGAGTGCTGTCATGTATTTATCATCTTTGGTATACAACATGACATAATCCTTCAATCCTTTTATCCACAACACTTTTTCGTAAAATAATTTGACATATTTCCGATCAGACCTTATGTAAAAGAAATCTTCTGTAATTTCGGTGAGCTCAACTTTTGTTTCTTTTTTTAAATCTATGACTTCTTTGGCTCGGTTAACCGCTTTAAAAAATCGATCAAATTGTATAGGTTTTGTTAGATAATCCAATACTTCTAACTCAAAAGCATCCAAAGCAAATTGAGGATACGCAGTAGTCAAAATGACAACACCATCAAATTTAAGGGATCTCAAAAAATCCAACCCATTCAATCCTGGCATTTCAATATCCAAAAACAGGATGTCAACTTGATTATTTTTCAAGAATTCATCTGCTTTGATAGCATTTGGAAATTCACCTCTATTTTCCAACCAAGGAATTTCTTTGACATTTAAAGCAACTCCTTTTCTAGCCAATGGCTCATCGTCAACGATAATACAAGTATAGGATGTCATATTTTGTGAATGTCTTGAATGATTAATTTCGATTTGTAGATTGCAGTCGTTTCTTTTATTTCCAACTTATGATTGTTTGGAAATAATATTTTCATCCTTTTACGAATATTTTCCAATCCGACGCCAGAATACTCTGCATCTTGAAGAAAACCTTTATGATCCCCTTGGTTGTTTTCTATTTCAAAAAACAAGTCTGTTCCTTTATGATCAAACACAATATTTACAAATTCATTTTCTCCAGAAATAGAGTTGCTGTATTTACAAGCATTTTCAACAAATGGTAAAAATAAAAGTGGAGGTACCGGAATATTATTCATGTCCCCTTTTATTTCAATAGTTGTTTTTAGATGGTCTCTTCTCATTTTCTCTAAATCCAAATATTTGTAAATAAAATTAATTTCCTGCGTTAATCCTACTTTTGCTTTTGCTGCATCATAAGTTTGGTACCTCAATAAATCGGATAATTTTAAAATCGATTCAGGTGCCACTTTGGGATTTTCTTTTGCTAAAACATAAATACTGTTGAGTGCATTAAATAAAAAATGCGGATTTACCTGTTTCTTTAAATTGTCCAATTCCGTTTCATGTTGCAATTTTTGTAGCTCATTAATTCGAGCCATTTTTTGTTGGGTAATTTTCGAAATTTTAATGGACACCGCAATTCCCAACAAACCAGTTGTATATAAGAAAGACCCAAATACAGAAGAAATAAAATCACATTCTTCGCAATGTGTGTACGTCAACCAATGCATCAAAGTAAGATTTGTGACAAGTGTCAATAAGGTCAAAATCAAATAATTTTGAATATCCCCTTTTTGAAAGAATTTTGGAATTAAGTAATAAAGATTAAAATAGATCATTAAGAGATCCAAGCCTAAAACAATTCCAAACGACATCCAGTCATCAATAGGCTCCGTCAATCCGAACAAGGACAAAAACTCATCGAGATACATCACCATCCAAAATCCGAGGTGGCGTACAATCCAAAACTCTTTCTTATTGATTAAGTCAAAAATATTCATGTCTTTATTTAGTAGCTAGTGCGGTCAAAAAAATATTGTATCAATTTGACCAACTATTAGATATTGATACTCAAATATATAGCTATCTCGTATCCAATTCAAAAAGCAATGTATAATAAAATTGAAGGAAAGTATAATGAATCGGTAGGTTCCTATAAAAGCGGCAATTCCAATGTAATTTCAACTCTATTTTCAGGTTAAATAGGCATCTAAACAACAAAAGAGTTGACGATTTAAATCCATTTTTACTAACCTTTTAAATTTTAATTATGAAGACTTATGCAAAGTTTTGGTTATTGATTTTTGTACTTGGAATTACTTTTACATCTTGCCAAAAAGATGATACAACTGCCGACTTAGACGATCAAATTACATCAGGAGAAGTAGATGACTATTCAAATCACAAAAGAACTTGCGGACACGATCATCACATGGAAGCGCTAATGGCGAATCCAGAGTTTCGTGCGAAGCATGAAGCAAAACTAGAAAAGTTGACAAAGGAATTATACTACGTAGAAAGTAGAAGTGGATGCACGACTCCTAAAGTAATACCAGTAGCAATTCATTTTCAAAACATCAACAACGCGTCAATAGCTTGTTTGAGAACTTTGGCTCAACAGCAAGTGGATATTTTAAATGCAGATTTTGGAGGAACCAATAGCGATATCTCAACATGGAACAATACGGCTTCCAGTTATTATCCAGATGTTGAAAATGGAGAAGCTTGTTTAAGGTTTTGTATCGCGGATAAAAATCACCCATCAGGTTTTGGGTTGAATAATGGAGATCCTGCAGTGACATTAAATAAAACAACAGGTGATAATAATCCACAATGGAGTGGCTACTTGAATTTTTATGTTAGACCCAATACAGGATACTTAGGATATGCACCGCTTGGTGGTTCTGGAAATGGAGATGGTGTTGTGATTGATGCTGCTGCATTTGGAACCGGAAACGGTTGTGGACAAGTAAGTGCAGATGCGCCCTATAATCTAGGAAGAACGGTCACACATGAGTTGGGCCACTACTTATTGTTAGATCACATTTGGGGTAATGGATGTAATTCAGATGATGAGGTGGCAGATACACCAGATCAAGCAAGTGATTATTCTGGTTGCCCAAATTTTAGCTCCACTTCTTGCGGATCAAGAGATCTACACATGAATTATATGGACTACACCAACGATGCATGTATGTACATGTTTAGTGCAGGACAAATTGACCGTGTGGAAGCATATGTCAATTCAAGTTTGAGCAATCTAACAAACAATGCTGCCAACAAATGTAGTGATGCTGGAAGCAGTACAGGTACAGGTGGCGGCACTGGTGGTGGAGGTACGACGAATAGTTGCGAAATCACTGCCATTACAAGTAATGTAACGAATATCTCTGCTACCCAAGCGCGTATTAATTGGAACGCCATCCCAAATGCAGTCGCTCATAAATTGAGATATAGAAAATCAGGAACGACTGCATGGACAGAAATTTTGACCACTCAAAATACTTATTTGCTAACTGGTTTGTCTGCGGCATCCACCTACCAGTATCAATTGAGAACACAATGTCCTATCGGATGGACCCCTTATAACAGTACAGCTACATTTATCACATTGACAGGTGGTACCACTAGTAGTTGCATAAAACCAACCACAAGTAGTGTGACAAATATTACCACCAATTCTGCAAAAGTAGGATGGAATGCAGTACCAAGTGCAATTCAATATAGAATTCGTTACCGAAGAGCAGGTACTACTTCTTGGACGGTAAAAAATTCACCAACCAATAGTATCGTGTTGACAGGATTGCAGGCAGGTAAAAATTATCAGTATCAATTAAGAACAAAGTGTCCCGCAGGATGGACAGGCTTTACATCTAATGAGAACTTTACAACTACCAATTCCGGAGGTGGAACCAATGGTTGCAATGGTGTGGATGTTCGCGTAAAAGTAAAGTTAGATTACTATGGATCTGAAACTACTTGGGAGGTCATTAACGAGAATTACAACACAGTAGCAACGGGTGGTCCATATCAAGATAATCAAGAAGGAGCTGTTAAGACAAAGGACTTATGTTTGCCAGAAGGTTGTTATACCCTTTATATTGATGATGCTTATGGTGACGGAATCTGCTGTGACTATGGAAATGGATTTTTAAAAATCATCAGTGCTGGTCAAGTGATTGGTGAGTCCGATGGTTACTTTGGATACTATGATGTCATTGACTTTTGTGTAGATGAAGAAGGTGCTCGAGTTACGGATCAACGAAAAGATACCAAAGCTGCCAAGCCGTTAAAAACGATGAGCGAATAATAATTATTTTAAGAGAGATAATCAGAGATTATTTAGGCAATGGGAATTAATTTTCTTGTTGCCTTTTTTTCTGGTGGGGAATACGTGAGTGACTGAGTATGCGAAAACACAAATGAAACTCCTGATTCAACGGATTTTAAAAACAATACATCTACGTTTCTATCACGAACTCACGAGTTCCCCTTCCTTTTTAAAAAGGAAGGGCCTATCCCGATAGGGATTAGAGGATGGATAAAAATGAAAGTAGAGGGATACTACACAGTACTTACTCACCCCACCTCCCAAAAAACAAACTTTACCCCCCAAACATCCATTTTTATAATTCAATTTGCATAAATTACTACCTCTTAAAAATACACAGATTATGAAACAAAAATTGGCGCATATTGCCATAGTCATTGATGATTACGACAAAGCCATTCAGTATTATACAGAGGTTTTAAAATTTACGCTAGTAGAAAATACACGATTAAGCGATGAGAAAAGATGGGTGTTGGTCGCTCCTACTGGTGGTGATAGTTGTAATTTATTATTAGCAAAAGCCAAAAATGAAGAACAAAAATCGAGGATTGGGAATCAAACGGGTGGTCGAGTTTTTCTATTTCTTCATACAGATGATTTTAATCGAGATCATAAAAATTTACTAGAAAATAAGGTGAAAATAATTCGGGAGCCTGTTGTTGAGGAATGGGGAAAGGTTTTGGTTTTTGAAGATTTGTATGGAAATTTATGGGATTTGATTGAACCTGCTTAGTTCTGTACTTTCTCAGAATAATTGAGATAAATTAAATGAGTAATTGAATTTCAAAATCTAAATAATGTTTTTCAACTGAAATAAAATGAAGCGCCCAATCGCAATCGTATTTGCTAGAATTATCGTCATGATACCTACCTTGATTATCATCTTGATTGGTTATCTCTCGGTAAATTCACTCTATCAAGGATTAAATCACGAGAGAGCGCATTTGCGAATTCAAAATAGTTTTTATTTATCGATCCATGAATTTTTTGGGTGGGAACATTCTGATGAAAACACATTAAAAGCAATGATTGTTGCAATCATCGTAATCGGTATCCTTGCTATTTACATAACACTATATTGGCAATCTGGAAAACGAGGCAACTTTCTCAAAGTATTGACATGGACTGCAGCAACTTTTGTGGTCTCTTTTTTAATGACTTTTTGGTTTCACCACCTTGGATTTTATTTCATCTTTGCATCAACTATTATGCTTGGATTGTTTCTCTTGCCATCGAGTAGAAACTACTATCAAAATATAACAAATGACTTCGACGAAAATGAAGATATTCTAGATACAAACATCTAAAATTGGCTTTTTCCTTTTCTATTCCATTTTCCTATTCAACTTTAAGATTAATCCTTTCTTAAATCTTGTGGTTCTATTATAGAAACTGCGAAAATTTTAGACCTTTGTAATGCTAAATTGTTAGCAAAAACCGTTTTTGATATTATGAAGCATCTTAATAAAGTCACCTTTCTGATTTTTTCATTTATTCTCTTTTTATCTCCAATTGTCTGGGGGCAAAAAACTGTGATAACTGGAACCATTTTCGACAACGTAACCAAAGAAGATTTACCTTTTGTTAATCTATATTTTACGGACGATCCATCCGTGGGTACTACTTCCGATGTGGATGGCAAGTTCAGGTTGGAAACTTTCGAATTAGAATTGGAATCGATTACAATCAGTTATTTAGGGTATCGGGAAAAAGTGGTATCCATTCTTCCAGGTCAAAAGCAATCATACAATATTTCGCTTGAAGTAGAGGGTGAAATGTTGGATGAAGTAATTGTGAAAGATAAAAGAAAGGTTAAAAAGGATACGGCTGCGATTCGTATCTACAGAAATGTTGTCAAAAACAGAGAGAAAAATCGTTTGTCAGGATTAGATACCTATGCATATGAAGAGTATGTAAAATCGGAATTTGATCTTTTTAATTTGGGAGATAATTTTGAGAAAACAAAACTATTACAACCTTTCAAACATTATATTACCAAAACAGATACAACGGAAGCTGGTGAAAAATATCTTCCCTTTTTGATCAAGGAAACCATCACCGATCATTTCTATCGTAACGATCCAAAAGCAAAAAAGGAAATCATCAAAGCAGATAGAATTTCTGTAGTGATTGACAATCAAGTGACGGACTTAGTCAATTATGTGATTGATCCGATAGATATTTATGACAATACTTTTAGGATTCATGATCGGGCTTTTATCAGTCCTTTTGCGAAAGGAGCACTCTTCAACTATCAATATTTTTTGGCAGATAGTGTGGTCATTAATGATTCCAAAAATTACAAATTAGAATTTACAGGAAAAAGAAAACAAGATTTAGCCTTTTCAGGATATGCTTGGATTCAAGATGGAAGTTTTGCGATTACAGATATTGAATTGTATATCCTTCCTCAAGTTGATTTGAATTTTGTCAATAATTTTGGCCTACGTCAACGTTTTGAAAATATTGATGGAAATTGGTTTAAGGTCGATGAAGAGATATTTACTAACATTAATCTTACAAAAAAGAAAAAGCATCAAAGTTTTCTGGTCAAAAAGAATATTAGTCGAAAAAACATAAGTCTTAATAAGCCCATTGATAAAGAAAAATTCAAAGGAGAAAAAGAGGTCTTTGAAAAAAAGGCAAGGAAGAAAGATGCCGCTTATTGGGCGGAAAATCGGCACAAAGCGTTGACTGAAAATGAGGTCGAAGTCATCAATGCAATCGATTCTATCAAAAACACCAAAGCATACCGCAATCTGAGTTGGACAACCGTAGCTTTAACAACAGCATTCTTACGTACAGGTCCAATTGAATGGGGACGCTTTTATCAATTCTATAGTTGGAATGAAATCGAAGGCCAACGTTTTAAACTTGGAGCTCGAACTAACTTGAAGCTAAGTGAAAAATGGCGGATGGATGGATACCTCGCTTATGGAACAAAGGACAAACGCTACAAATACGGTTTCGGATTTCTAGCACACATCCCACGTAAAAAGAATAAGTGGAATTTACTCACTGGAACTTATAAAAATGACATCATCCAATTAGATCAACGAGATCTTTTACTGACACACGATAATTTAATTCTCGCTCTTTTAAGGACAGAACCACTATCTAAATTGTTGAACGTCGAACAAGCTAATTTGTATTTGGATCATGAAATTGCAAAAGATTTAGTCGCTACTTTTGGTGTCAGCCGACAACGATTCACTGCCGTTTCTGAGGAATTAAAATTCAAGACCGATCAACTTATCAATGGAGAACCTACGGAAGTTGCTGTTGATGATATTGTCACTTCAGAAGTAAATATCAAATTGATGTGGGCACGTAAATCGCCATTTTATCAAGGTCGCTATACGTACTACCCCTTGGGTTTTCATAAGCCAGTTTTTTATTTTGATTATCGAGGTGGTTTCAAAAATGTGTTAGGTGGTCAGTATAATTTTCATCGAATTGAAGGTCAGATGAGACATCGCTTTGATCACTTGTTAGGAACGACTTTTTATCATCTTCGCGGTTCTAAAATGTTTGGTGCTGCACCCTATCCTATCATGAAAATGCATCGTGGTAATGAAAGTTTTATCGGTCGTTATTGGGGTTTTGAACTGATGAATGAATTTGAATACATAAGTGATACCTACGCATCTATATTGTTTCGTCATAATTTCAATGGTTTGATTTTAAATAGAATTCCGTTGATAAAAAAATTGAAATGGCGTTCATTGGTTCATTTTAAAGCGATTGCGGGGACCGCTCAACAAAAGAATCTGGATATTATTAAACTGCCTTTTCAGTTATCACCCTTGGATGGATATTATCTGGAAGCAGGTGTTGGGATTTCCAATATTTTTAAAGCTTACCGGGTGTCTTTTGTTTGGAGATTGCATCCAACGACTAATGAGTTGATTGAAACAACCAAATTATTTGGTGTGAAGATTTCATTTCATCCTTCTTTGTAGTATTTCGAAGTTATATCCTTAAAAGGAATATTCAAAAATTGGTCGAATCCTCTAGAAGATTGGTGGAGTCCTTCTAAGGATTTTTTTCATCGAAGTTACATCATTAAAAGGGCTATCAAATCCCAATTGTAGAAACGTTCCTTTTAATCGCTGTTTTTGTACAAGTAGTTTCAGGGATTAAATTATTTATTTCGACTCGTCGCCACAAGAATAAATTCTATGAAAAATTACAAATTTGGTCTGGTTTATATTTAGCTTTATTTCTCAGTATCCATGTAAGTGCGGTGTTGGTAGCGAGGTGTGTATTGAATCTTGACACCAATTTTTATTTTGGAATTTTTGGCTTAAATACATTTCCATTTAATCTGATGTTTGTCCCCTATATGGACTGGCGATTATTTCATTTTTTGGTCACACTATTTGGAGCGACACCAAAACAACAAGCCAACTTCATTTTAATCAAAGGAGTTGTACTCACTGTGATCATTATGTATGGTTTGACCAACGGTTTTACGGGAGTTGATATACCGGAGGAATATAATGTCATCATTGGAAAATAAATTTTGAGTAATATCTTTTAGGATTTATAATTAATCTTTTCGCCATCCGAAAAAAGTGCACCATCCACACGAATAAATTTCCTATCTTTCCCAAAAATCCAAAAATCCAAAACATCAAAATGAGATTCTTGCTACCGGTTCTATTTGTCACTTTACTTGCCTGTTCTTCTTCAGAAAATAATGGTAAATCGGTTTCTCAGAAAGGATCCAATCTTAGAACCAATCCAGCATATGAAAATGTTAAATCCCTGGCAAATGCAGTACGGTCAGGTGTACTCGACTCTTGCATTATTAGCAGTACAATTGGTTTTGATGAAATGGTGAAATTGACCCCGAAGATGAATCAAATAATCAAACATGCAGACTATACAACCAAAACATGTAAATTTGTAAATACTAATTTAGGAGATATTGCACAATGGAGTTTGGTGGAAGCTTTTAAATCAAAAGATCGTCTTCTTAACATCTTTAGATACAAACTAATCTCTAAAAAATTCGACTTCCCAATTGAATTGCGGATTACGCTGACGGATCAGAATAAATTGACAGAATATCGTTTCTATAAATGGGAAGAGACTTATTCTGAAGATCTAATAAAAATGAATTGGAATTAAAGCACATAAAATATTTACAATGAAACACGTATTTGTAATTATATTGTTGATTTATGCCGGCTGCTTTGTATCTAGCTGTGATTCTGATAATGACCCGCTAGTTGAAGAATGTATTGGTAGTCCAACTGAGACAGAATCTACCACGCCAAATATTTTATTTATCATTATGGATGATATAGGGGTTGATGCATTTCCAGGTTACGACATTGGGGCCATAAAACCCAATACGCCTAATATTGACCAATTGGTCTCTGCAGGAATTACCTTTGATAATGTCTGGGTCAATCCTGTTTGTTCTCCTACCCGAGCGACCATCATCACTGGTAAATATGGTTTTCATACCAATGTTTTGAATCCACAAGATTTAGGGACTTTGGCAACGGATGAGACTTCCATCTTTCAATATATGGATCAAAATTTAGGAAATAACTATGACCACACGCTTATTGGAAAATGGCATTTAGGTGGTGACCCTCGTGATTTCGATATGGATTATTATGCAGGTAGTTTGACTGGTGGAGTGCCAGATTATTCCTCTTGGAATTTTACAGTAAATGGAAGCACCAACAATTCTACTGAGTACGCAACTTCTAAATATACGCAAGAAGCGATTGATTGGATTAATTCTCGAGAAACGAATCAGTCTTGGTTTTGTTGGTTAGCGTATAACGCAGCGCACACGCCTTTTCATTTACCACCTGCAGAAATGCACAATCAAGGAAATTTACCAACGGATGAAGTAAGTATTGACGCCAACCCACTCCCTTATTATATGGCGATGATTGAGTCCATAGATTATCAAATTGGGGAAATAAAAAATGCAATGTCAGTGGAGGATTTTGAAAATACCGTTATTATATTGTTGGGAGACAATGGCACTCCAGGTCAAGTTGCACAATCACCTTACACTTCCAATCGGTCGAAAGGATCTATGTTTCAAGGTGGTGTCCATGTGCCCATGATTATTGCTGGGAAAGATGTGACACGTCAAAATGTTCGGGAAGCGGCACTGATTAATTCAACTGATCTATTCACTACTTTCTTAAATATTGCAGGTGCCGAAATCGACGAAATACACAATAGTAAATCTTTTGCACATTTATTGAATTCCAGTTCAACTGATACTCGTGAATATGTCTATGCCGAGGTATCAATGGATAATATGTCAGGATATACCATCAGAAATGAGCAGTACAAATTGATCGTGAATGATAATTCCAATAATCGATTCTATGATCTATTGGCCGATCCTTATGAATCTACTAATTTATTGATGGGTGGCTTGACGGCAGAACAGCAAGCTGCCAGACAAGCTTTAATTGCTGAAGCAGCTGAAATTCGACAGTAAAATGTAAACAATGAACACCAACTTGAAAACACAACTTACGAATGGTATAGAATTCGGTTTTCGATTTTATGCGTTTACGCTTTTTTGTGTTTATGGTGTTGGAAAAGTGGTTCAGTTTGGTGGAGGTGAAAAATTTCCAACCGAAATGCTCAATCAAGATATGACTGGGCAGCAAGTTATGTGGCTGTTTTTTGGTTACAGTTTGAGCTATCCCCTCTTCATTGGAGCAAGTCAAGTAGTTGGTGGGATCTTATTGCTGTTTGAGCGAACGAAATTGTTAGGCGTACTAATACTACTACCCATTATCACCAACATTATAATATTAGATCTTATTTATCACGTAAATGTTGGTGCTTTATTGTATGCAGCTAGTTTACTATTTTCTTTATGCTTCGTTATGTATTGGGAAAGAAAAAAAGTAGTGGAAGTGCTCTTGGTAATAATAAGACAGACGAAAAAATGGACGATTCAAGAAAAAGCAATTCAATTTGTAATTGGTGTGTTATTTTCGATTATTTTGTTTTTCGCGGTTAGAATTTTTTCGAATCTACCTACCCTTAATTAAATAAAAAACATATTTTGACAACCATCATCTTTGCTCATTTAGCTGCTTTTCTATTAGGTGTTTCAAAAGCAGGTTTAAAAGGAATGAGTATTGTTTTTGTGACTTTATTGGCATTGGCGTATGGAGCAAAACCATCCACAGGAATTTTGTTGCCCCTACTCATTGTCGGTGATGTGATGGCGGTCACTTATTATAATCGGCATACCAAATGGGAATACTTAATTAAGTTTTTGCCTGCCATGATAATTGGAGTAATCATTGGTTGGTATTTTGGGAAAGACTTACCAGATGACATTTTTAAGAAAGTGATGTCCTTCATAATATTGATCAGTGTGGCTATTATGTTTTATCGAGATTATTATGATAAAAATGAATTTCCAAATAATTGGTGGTTTGCAGGATCTACCGGCGTGTCAGCTGGGATTGCCACTATGTTAGGGAATTTAGCAGGTGCATTTTCCAATTTATTTTTCTTGGCTACTCGCCTACCAAAAAACGAGTTTATTGGTACCGCTGCTTGGTTGTTTTTTATTGTCAATTTATTCAAAGTTCCTTTTCATGCTTTTAGTTGGAGAACGATAACAAAAGATACCCTATGGTTAAATCTCACCCTCATTCCCGCAATAGTTATCGGTTTCTTAGTCGGTTTAAAAGTCGTTGCGCTTTTTAATGAGAAGTATTACCGACAGTTTATTTTGGTGGTGACTGCGATAGGTGCGGTTATTATATTTTTAAAATAGGAAGAGTAGGTTTAAATTTTGCTTTTTACGCTTAGAAAATTCGACTATCGTTGAATAAAATAATCATCTATTTCATTCCACTTCAATTTTGATTGTCGAGGAGTCTGTTTCTTTTTCTTTTTTCATTGTCAAAAAAGAAATAAAAAGTCTAGATTCTATAAACTCGTCCCTCAAACATCATATAGAATCCGTCGCCCGTTTCAAAATCCTGCAAATAGTTTATTGGGGGTTGGACCAATAATTTGATGTTGCTAAATAAATAGTTTTTGAATCTGGCAACTTAATTTAATTCAATTCAATATAAAGCCTAAATCAAACAACCTTCCCAACAAAAATAAAAAACATACAAAAAATCCACCACACAAAACTTACTTCAACAATCTGATACCAAATCGGATCGTACTTTGTGATAATGCTCTCTTTCTTGTCTTTTAATTTCCTAAAAAATAATCGAAGCAAAACAATTGTGGCTCCTAAAAGTAAAAATGAGAAATTTACAATAATCGTCCCCATCAATACATTGTAAAAAGTTGGTTTGTAGTTGGCGATAATAACGATGTAGACCATCCCACCAAGTAACATGATAGTACTGTAAATACCAGCTTTCAATTTTATATTGGAGGTTAGATTATCATTCTTGGTCTCCTCAAATTGTTCGTTGTCTAATATCTCATCCATTAGTCCTAAGTTATATTAACTAAAAACAAAGTGCAAAACACCCAATGAAACTAACAAACCAAACCCGATTTGACCAATATTTTTAGATGCAACTTCCAGATATTTTTCGGCAGGTTTCCATTTCTTGTCAATAACAGTTGGTATCGCAATAATAGCAAATGCAATAAGGATCACCCACATAGCACGCACGATGTAATTCATGTCAGGAATGAATTTCATGAAAATTAAGTGTAATGGAATGGTAAATAAAAATGCAAATATCGCAGGTCGATGTTTTGGCGTCACCAAAAAAGCGGCAGCGCAGATTATCGTAACAATTCCCGTGTTGATAAAATAGCGGAGTTCATTTAAAGTATGCGTAAAAGCAATACTAGGATCTTTGAATTTCACAAAAGCTAAGATACAACCCATTGTGATACCAGTCATTAATGTCACCAAGATGGTGTTTCTTCCAGCATTGACAATCTGAGTTTCAGTCGCATTTTTATTGATGTATTCTTTGTAAATATCGATGGAAAATAAAGTAGCCAGAGAATTGAAAGTAGAGTCAACCGTACTCATCAAAGATGCAAATAACGCACACAAAATAATCCCTCTCATCCCTTGTGGCAAAAACGCTTTTACCAGATACGGAAATGTATTGTCAGGATCTTGAAGCGGTGCATCCACCATAATCCCAGCCAATGCAATACCAGGAATAATAATAATGATGGCCATGAAATATTTCATCACGCCACCAACCATCAGACCTATTTGTGCTTCTTTTAAACTTTTGGCAGCAAGTGAACGTTGGACCACACTTTGATTGGCGCACCAGTAATTAATATTCAACAAAAACATCCCTCCTATCGCAATCCACGGAATTTTTTCATGATCTGCTGGTAAATGCAGGTGCATCAATTGAGGTGTTTTTTCATATAGCTGAGACCATCCACCTAATTGTTTGATGGCAACTATTAACACGATAATTCCGCCAATTGTTAATATACTGAATTGTATGATATCAGTCTTGACAACTGCTGCCAATCCACCAAAATAAGTATAAACAGCTGAGAATATCCCAAGTGCTATGATGAGTACATAGATTCGTACAACATTGTCGTCACTAATAAAGCTCAAGTATTCAGAAAAAATCATGTCAGCTGCATACGCTCCCCAAAACAGAGCAGCTCCTAAACCTAAGGTTGAAAAAATGGAAATATTTGCGCAGGAATATAACAATGCAACGGTAGCACCCAATCTGGTTTTAATAAATTGGGTGATGGTAATTACTTTGTCTTTTAAATAAAGTGGAACAAAAATAAATGCCGCCATCAAAATACCTTGCATGGCATTGATTTCCCAATTGGCTTGTGCGAGCCCATATACATATGCGGACCCCATCATTCCCAGAAACTGATATCCCTGCACATTGGTTGCTATCGTGGAGATAGCAATCGAAGGCCAGCGTAGATTTCTGGAACTCAAAAAGTATTCATCAACGGTAGCTTCTTTCCCAACCCGTCCACTCATTGCAATGATCATGATAGCTGTAAAATATATCAGTACGATGATGATGTCGAGGAGCATATTGGTTTTCTCAAAGTTGGTAAAAAAGGGTATCTCTAAAATGAATAAACAGTGTATTTAGATGACATGAATGTAGTAAATTTCTGATTGTTAAGCGATGGTCTCCCCTTTTGAGGCTTGCCATAAATCATACCAATCCTCTCGATCCATTTCCATCGTCATGGCTCCTTTTGCTGACTTCACTCTTTCCAAATTTGTGGTTCCTAAAATTGGAACAATGCCAGATGGATGTCTCCTCAAAAATGCCAACATCAACTGATCGAAAGTTACTTCATATTTTTTTAACAATGGATTTGCTACTTCTTGAATACGTTTGACATTTTCATTTTTCGCCTCCAAAAACAAGAGCCCTCCACCCATCGGTGACCATGCCATTGGTATCATTTTGTGACGCATACATTGTTCTAAAGTGCCATCTTCAAATGCATCTAAATGTAATAAGGACGCTTCAACTTGATTGGTAAATAGCGGAATACTTTGTTGCAACAATTCTACTTGATGGGTGTTGAAGTTTGAAACACCGAAGGCTTTTACTTTTCCACTTCTGTACAATTGATTAACTGCTTGCGCAATTTCTTCTGGCTCCATCAATAAGTCGGGTCTATGCAGCAACAATACATCTACATACTCTGTGTTTAGTGCTTTTAGCGAATTTTCAACAGATTTGATAATGTGCTTTGCGGAAGAATTATAGCTCTTAATGCGATGATCCGGTCGATTGGTGGATACCATTTTGATACCACATTTGGTAATGATTTGTATTTGTTTTCGTAATTCTGGTTTCCATCTCAATACCTTCCCAAAATCATCTTCCGTTGTATAATCACCATAGATATCAGCATGATCAAAAGTGGTCAAATCCATTTCAATACATCCTTCAATAAATGCTTGTAATGCATTGGTTTGCAATTTGGCACCCCAAGCACCTAAGCGCATGGTTCCAATGATCATCGGAGAAATATCGACTTTATTAACAGCTTGTCTCATAATAAACGTTTTGTAGTTTTAATGCCTGATAAGCAGACAGGTTATTGACGCTTGCCAGCAGCAAGTGGTGTGTCCGGTTCTTTTTTTGGGATTCGATTCTGAACTTCTGGTAAAGAAACGGTTTTTAATTTTGGTAGAACGTATTTTGCAAATAATTCACATTCTTGCTTGTGTGGATATCCGGAAAATATGAAGGAACGAATCCCCATGTCCATGTATCGCTGGATTTTTGCTAAGATTTGATCGGGATTTCCGACTAATGCGGCTCCACAACCTGATCGTGCTCTACCGATTCCGGTCCATAAATTGGGTTCAACAAAACCATCCATATCCGATAAATTTCTCATTTCCGCCTGTCTGGATACTCCATAGCTTTTAGCATCTTGTGCCCGATTACGAATCTCTTCACCCGTTTCTGCATCCAATTTTGACATCAGTTTTTTGGCCCATGCTCTCGCCTCTTCTTCTGTTTCTCGGACAATCATGTGCACGCGTAATCCGAAGTCTACCGTTCTTCCATATCCAGCTGCTTGCTCGCTCATGTCTTGCATCAAACCTTGTAATTTTTCTTCAGTCTCTGGCCACATCAAATACACATCACAATGCTCTGCACACAAATCAACACCTGGAGGTGAATATCCACCAAAATACAAGAGTGGTCCACCGTTTTGTTGATAGGGTTTGACGGGTTCAGTGCCCAATTTTAGGTTATAAAATCTTCCTTTAAAATTGATTTCATCTTGGGTCCAGGATTGTTTTAGAATTTCAATTACTTCTCTGGATCGTTGATATCTATCTTCCGAGGACATCTCTTGACCTGGCAAATTCGAAGAAATAATATTGATGGTTAATCTTCCTTTCAAGATGTGGTCTAAGGTGGAAATAGCTCTCGCCAACATCGGTGGATGAACTTCCCCGCAACGTATAGCCGCCAATAGATTGATATTTTTAGTTTGAGGAGCTATGGCAGTAGCAAATGTCCAAGTATCTTGACCTACTTGATAGGAAGATGGGCACAAGATGTTTCGATATCCTAATTGATCGGCGGTCAACAATATCTCGGATGCATTTTGCCAATTACTTTTGTATTTGTCTGGCATCTCACCAAGAAAGTCGGTATCCCCATTGCAAATTGGCGCAAACCATGACACTTCAGCTCCATCCAAATCTTTTGATCGTATGTTAATTGGTTTACTCATTTTTGAAATCTAAATTATTTTCTCCGCTTGAGTTTTCAATTGCATTTAAATCTAACACTTCTTCTGCAAACTTAAAAGTTTCATTTAGCACACGCTCCATGTCTTGACAATATGCACCCGATGGAATAACATGTGTATCTACCTCTGCTAAAGCAATGAGTCTTTTTTTGTCGGAAGCAGTACTAGCAGTTTTTCCAAATTCTTTTATTGCATCAATTGAAATAATTTCATCATGATTGTCTTCATCTTTATAGTAATATGCAGCCATAAATGGGATTTCCACTTTTTGAAAATTTGTGGAGGTCATTGTTTCTTGCAATAAATGCTGTAATGCTATGATTCCTTCTACTTTATATTCGCAAGTGGTGTATTGTTCTAAAGGTGTTCCGACTAGGTCAGATAATTTTCGAGTTTCTCCAATGATATTTCTTGCGACCTGAATACCCCATGGTTTCCCTAAAAAATGTGCATTCCCATCCGCTAACCGTATGTTAGGAGAATACATAATCATTGAATGAATTTTATCTGGATGATTGGCTGCCAAATAAATCGAGAGTGTACTTCCAGTCGAGCATGACATCACGATTACTTTTTCACCAATTAAATGCCCAATAGCAAGTGCTTCTTTTGCATCATCAATTAGCGCTTTTGGCGTTAAATTTTCAAACGCATTTTTGTCTTTAATTCCATGTTCTGCTAACCGAGGGGTATAACAATTCATGCCATATCGTTTAGCAAATTCACGATGCGTTGGATCTCCTTCCATAGGGCTCGCTGAAAATCCATGTAAGTAAACTAGACTATAAGGGGTCTTTCCAATCGAATCTACCAAAAACAATCTTGATTCATTATTTGGCTTTAAGTTTTTTATTCTTGAATCCTTTGTCGAGACATACTGTTGCAATTCAGTGAATGAATAATGGAGTTTCGGCAGATCTGCATCATATTTGGGAAAATTTGGTTTTGGACCAAGTAGATAGGTGAGAATTAAAATCCCGATAAATATAGCAAGCCATGTGATGACTTTCATTTGTGGTTTTCTTTATGTTTAGAGAGCCGTAATTTATACAAATAATACTATAAAATGGTGGATTTTGATAAGCAAAATTCGGAGATCTGTTCAAATCTGCGTTATGTATAATTTGAAAGAATATTGATTGCGATTTTTAAAAACGAGTAATCAAATCCATAGTAAGAAAAATTATTTAGTTCAAATAGTGAAAATTATCACGTTTAATTGGTTGTTAAAAAACCAACTATGATTGCATGAAATCGACATAAGTTAAAGCGATTTTTTTTCGAACACATTAACAGGCTTCTACCGTTTAAAGGGTAGATCATGCTTAGGTATATAACCCAATTCGTCTATCATTGAAGATGAATTCCTACAAAACCAAACATCTATCTCCTCCCGTTCCCTTTTTTCTTTCCATAAGCTACTTTTCTAGTCAGAAAACTAGCGGGCTAATTCCAGATCAATAACATATCGTATGGGTTTTTATTTTTAAACGGGTTGAATTTAGTCAGCCAAAAACTTTTATGTTATGAAGAATGCAACCATTTTTCTCGTGCTAATGTTATGCACAATTACAACACTACAATCACAAAATGGCTTAACGGCCAATGAACATATTAACGAATACACCGATTATTTTCGACAGGGCATCAATCCAGGTTGGTATCAGCCTTGGACGGACGAACAACTCGGGCAAATTTCTATGGGCGATCCTGCCAATGGAGTTGCGGGTGCCGGCGTGAAAAGTATGCGACCAGGAATGTTTGAGTACTTTTACGATTATTTCGGATATGATTTCAGAGTGCCAACATTTGCTGGTTACGACGAACTAGGAGCAAAAAATAATGTTGGATTTATTGGATATCCTTCAGAAGCACATCGAGATTTTACAGAATATTGTGATGGACAGCCTTCTTGGGTTTTTGACAAATTGTATGATCCAATTTGGGTTTACGAGGATGGACAACAGGTAGTCAATCGTGACAATCATTTTGCTAAATATGTTTACGAATTGGTGACCAGATACAAAGATTATGTCGGTATTTGGGAAGTGTGGAATGAACCAGATTATGACTTTACGGGGAACGGATGGAAGCCAATTGGGATGGAAGGAAACTGGTGGGAAAATGATCCAGCTCCATGTGATTATGCTTTGCAAGCACCAATTTATCATTACGTGCGCATGTTGCGTATTGCGTACGAAATCATTCACACTTACGATGAGGATGCTTATGTAGCGGTTGGTGGTATTGGGTATGCAAGTTTCTTAGATGCTGTTTTAAGAAATACCGACAATCCCATAGATGGTTCGCTTTCAGACTTTTTTCCAAAAAAAGGAGGTGCTTATTTTGATGTTTTGAGTTTTCATTATTACCCACACATTGATGCGACCCTTCGAGAATGGAGTAATGACATCATGGATTTCAATTATTTCCGTCATTCGGATAGAGCAGCAGATGGAATTGTAGATCAAAAAGGTTCTTTTGAAGATGTATTGTTGGAATACGGATATGATGGGGATACTTATCCTGAGAAAGTATGGATTTGTACAGAAACCAATATACCTAGAAAAGAATTTGGGAATTTTATTGGTTCCAATTTAGCACAAAGAAACTTCATCACCAAAGTAATGGTAAAAGCTCAAATGCATGACATTCAACAAGTGCATTTATATAACTTGGGAGAATTTGAACAAGAAGATGCAGCGGTCAATGAATTTCAATTGATGGGGCTGTATAAAGATTTGACGAAGACAGACCCGTATGAAGAAGAGATGACGGAAGGTGGGGTAGCTTTTAAAACTACTTCTGATTTATTGTTTGGAAAACGTTTTGACCGTGAAAAGACGAACGAATTACAATTGCCAAGCGATGTTGATGGTGGTGTCTTTGTAGATGAAGAAGGAAAATTAACTTACGTACTTTGGGCTAAAACTACAGTCGATCAATCTGAGTATGCAACTGCCATTTACTCCTTCCCTTCTGATTTTCCTGTCAAGAAATTTGAAAAAAGGAAATGGAATTTTGCTGGTTCAGATTGGGTTACACACGTCGGATCGAGAAGAATTAGATTGAGAAGTAGTCCTATTTTCTTGACAGCTCCTGAAGAAAATAGTGAACGTGCAATTGAAGATACAGCGTTCTTAGAATCTAATGGAATTAAAGCTACGATTTCAAATACTTCGTTTGATGCACATATTGGATTGACATTGGAACTAGAAGATGCGGCAGCAGTAAGTATCCAGCTTATCGATCGATCTGCAAGAATCATTGATGTACCTTTTACAGACCGTATGATGGATGAAGGTGTTTATGATATCGAAGTCGGAAATGATTTGATTTCTGGAATTTATTTCGTTCAAATTATGGTTGGTAACAAAATGATTACAAAAAAGATATTTAGGACAAGAGATAATTAATTTACATATAGATGTAGAAAAATGAAAACCCTTACTGTTGATAATCTTCAGTAAGGGTTTTTCATGTTCATAGCATTATAATAATGCTCAAAGTGTATTATTGGAGGATTAATTTCCCAGAACTAATTGCGGCTCCATTTTGTTGAATTTCATAAAAATACATACCTTTTGGCAATTCATTTTTGTGGAATCGATAAGTAGTTTGGGTAAATTTTTCTGAATGGATTAATTGTCCATTGGAGTTATACAGTGTAAATAGTTTTTCATTATACATAAGATGAGCCTCATCACTTTCAATTTCGAAGTTGACAAATTCAGCAAAAGGATTTGGATAAATACGTACTTTTGATTCATCATCTTCAAGAATATCATCTGTGCTGACTACCCAATTGTCAAATATTTGAACCGTATTCCAAGTCGTATTTGTAATTACCGGTGAATTAAAGTCAAAATAAATAGCAGCAGAATTCTCAATCACAGAACCAAGTGGAACATCAGGTTTTTGTCTAATGGTATATTTTACAAACCCATTTGAAAGTGGTTCATTCGTAGTGCTATCAGGTAACTCGATATTTTCAAATGTAAACTTCAAGTATCCATTATGCAAAATCTCATATTCATATGGATGACTACTTGCACCCGGTACAAAAGTTGTCAAATCGAGAAATTGGGATATTGTATCTCTGATGACCACCAAAAATGCGGTATCCGTTCCGGTATTTTGGAATCGTACTTGATACTCCATCGTAGTATTTGGAAGTATATAATGGTGTTCCTCGTCTACTCCACCCGGTATCACTTTTTTATCATTTGGATCGAATGAGGAGATAATTTCCTGACACTCCTGTGAAAACCATATTTCACCATCGTCATCCAAGAAATTGCCATAAGTGTATGGTTCATCTGGAAAGCCTATGCAGCCTTCGACCGTTGCTGATACATATGGATCGCCAAAATAAGTTGGTAAAGTTACTAGTTCTTGTTCAATTAAGAAATTCATAGTTGCACCGTCATTTGCTTTAAACTTTCTTGATATGAAATCACCTGCAGGAATATCGTCCATAATTTCTCCAATAGTCAATACTACGTGATCTTCTATTACTATAAATCCTTTGTCTGCTATCAAATCAGCATCACCAATATTAATGATATCAAAACGAATACTGTCTCCCTCACAAAAACCATTAACAATCAAATGTGGAGAAGGGTCGATCGGCTCATTGCAAAGCGGTGAAATGGAAGCTTCGACACATGCCGTTGAACCTACAAACGCTTCATCGCATGTCAATTGTGTTGTTATAGTAAACTGTCCACATGCTCCTACCTCTAGCGTTTCGGGAATGTTAAACGTAAAAGAGTTGTTGGACTGTATGATGGGTAGGACTGATGCATCTACATATTGCAATGCTCCATCCAATATCACATCTACAGAAACATTTGTTGCGGCTTCAGTTCCATAATTGCAATAGTCCACATAATAAGTTTGTTCATAACAAAATCTTAAAAAAGGAACAGAAACTTCTACTTGTAAATAGGGACAAAGTGTTTCAGGTTGGAGGCCGAAATCTAATTCAAATGTAGTTGGATTATCTGTTGCTGTTATATTGTAAGAAGGCGTGCACGGGTTGTAATAAATACTTGGAGCAGAAATAGAAACGGAATAGTTGCCAAGAGGCACAGGAATAGAATAATTTCCTTGTTCATCGGATATTCCAAAGAAATCGATGGCTCCTTCTGCCCGTATTAGCCAATTTGACAAAGGTAAATCCCCGGCATCATTTGCGCAATTCATGTTATTGTCTGAATATACGTTTCCAGAGATATAGTTCTCATAAATATCACCATTGGAATCTACCGCGATTCTATATGCAGTTGCAAAAATATTGGCTTGATCTAATAAATATTGACCATGAGAAACTACTTTGTTTTCTTTGTCAATAGAAGTCGAAATAATAGTTGCACCTGCTTCTACCTGATGTAATCTTGTCCAGAGTTCATCTCCATTTTCATCAAATTTCATCAAAGTAGGCATAGATACATTGTTGACATTTCTATGCCCCGTCAAAACATAATTACCTTCTAAATCGGTCATAAGTTTTGCAGCCGTTGACATTATATCTTGAGTTACTACTTTCCATGCGGTAGCAAACCCAACATTATTAACACGGTAGAGGATGTTGTCCCCGGTTGAATTTTCAACAAAAAGTAAATCTCCATTTTCATCCTGCATTAGCGTCCGCTTTTTGGCAGTTAGGTTTGGATATTGTTGGACCCAAACCAGTTCTCCATTTCCATCTGTGCGTATGATAGCAGTGCCATTTTGTGTGCCAGTATCATAATCACATAAGATGGCACATCCATTATCATTGGTGGTAATGTTAGAAATTGGAGAAATGTTAAAGGGAATGTCAAATGTTTTATTCCAGATTGGAACTCCATTGTTAGAAATTTTGGTCAAACTAGTGCTTGTAAGAGAATTGTTGGTTCCTTGGGTGGTTATGAATGCATGATTGTCACTGACCATACTAGACCAGATCACTTGCTCATCTATTGGTAGATTTAGTTGTGTAACATCATATTGCCAATCAATATTACCATTATTCAAAATCTTCAGGCATCCAATTTTAGGACCAGTGATTAGGAAATTATTTTCTGATTGGAATTCATTGACTGTATATCCAGTTGCCGAACCTGCAATCGATTCGATGACGTTATATTGTTTTGAATAAATTCGATTTCCTTCTAAATCGACACGGTCTATCTGAAGCACAATTCCAGTACCTGAAATAATAGTCGTGCCAATTGATAAATATCCCCCATCTCTAGGAGCTATAATTTCAGATGGGATTTCAAAAGAGTCTTTCTCAACAACTTCCCAGCCTTGCGCAAGTGCGGAAGCAGGAAATAAAAATAATCCTATGGCCACTACCCAAAACCACTTAAGATATTGCGTGTTCAAAGTCTTCATAGCGAATATTTACAGTGTATGTTTATCATTTTAGTACAATTTGAGGGTAAATGCACTAAATCACAATAACAAAAACAACTATTTGTCAAAAAATAATCGTAATTATACTTTGGAATTAAGCGTCTTTACTGGTTATTTTTGTCAATAAATTAATTTATGCAAAAAAGTGTCCTTTATCAATTATTTGCTGGTTTAGATAAGTCTGACAGAAGAGCTATGAAGAAATATGTACGATCTGTATATTTCAATAAGCGACAAGATGTCATAGATTTATATGAGTATTTTAATAAAAAATATGAGGGAAAAGATAGTGCTTTTGATAAAGAGGTTGTTTTCGCAGCCATTTATCCAAACGATAAATATGACGACAAAAAGATGCGTTATGTCATGTCTTTTCTATTGAAAAATGTAGAGCAATATCTTTTGACAAAAACTAAAACCGCTGATGAGATTAAGAACCAGATGGGGCTCATGACCATTTATCGTAATTTGAATATTGAAAAGGGTTTTTTAAGAGCTCAAGCGAATGCGGAAAAACTTTTTGAAGACAGTAAAATTAAGGGAATCGACTATTATGAAAATTCATATAAAGTCGAATTGGAGAAATTGAATTTTAAGGAAGGGTATCAAAGATTGGCTCCTCGTAATTTGCAAGAAGTTAGTGATTCTTTAGATTTATCTTATTTGGCAAAAAAGTTGAAACAAAGTTGTCTCTCGTTGGCACATCAAAATGTCTATAACATCCAATACGACACTGGATTGTTAGAATTAGTATTGGACTACCTCGAAAAGCAAGATTGGTTAAAAGATAATCCTGCAATTGCGTTGTACTTTTATTTTTATAGATCTGAGACACATGAAAATCAGGATTTTTATTTTAAACAATTGAGATTAGGATTAATAAATGATGGACATATACTTCCACGAGATGAATTAAAGAATCTTTATTTATTAGCAATCAACTATGCTATAAAACGGTTAAACATCACAGAGACAAGGGATCACTTTTTATTGCAAGCTTTTCAATTGTATGATTCTTGTTTGGATAAAAAAATTTTAATTGAAAATGGCTATTTAGGTAGATTTACATTTATGAATATTGCGAAAATTGCATTTGGTTTAAATAAATATGATTGGATTGAATCATTTTTAGCTGATTACAGTGGTTTGCTGAGAAAAAAATATCGTAAACAGTTTGTTTCATCTATTCAATCTTTACTGCATTATCACAAAAAGGAATACGATAAAGCAATGAAATTATTACATGCTACTGAATTCGATGATCTTTATTTGACTTTGGATTCAAAAGCTTTGCAATTAAGGATTTATTATGAACTAAATGAGTTTGATGTATTGTCCTCTTTTGTAATTAGCTTTCAGCGATTTTTGGAACGTAAAAAAACATTGGGGTATGTGCGAGAAAATTATAAAAACCTGATACGTTTTACACGTAAAATGTTGGAATCGAATTTGTATGACAAGGAGGTGCGTCAGAAATTGTTGGAAGAAGTAAAGAAAACCAAAGCTTTGGCCGAAAGTAATTGGCTCAAAGAAATGATTCAATCTTCCAGAGGATAAACTTTATTTCATATCACAACAAGCGGTGTAAAAATCATGCACCAATAACTTCCCATTTGTAATCCCTACCCCATTTTTAGCCAGCCTGTTTGCGTTAATTTCTAACAATTCGTTGTCTTTATTTAAGAAAATGTAAATCGCTTTTGTCAATTTCAAAAATCGATCAATTTCAAAAGGTCCTGGTACATTTAGGGTTTCCAAATTAATCATCATCTTTCTAAATGACTCGTAGTCATAGAGTGTATATTTTTCTGGAAATTGGAAAGTTAAGTACATAAAAATCATTTCATTGTCATCGTGAAAATGATTGGTGTCGATAGATGTTTTGTTTTGCTTTTTGAAATCGGCGACCATTTCGTCACAACCAAACTTGAACCGAGAAATTCTCCCTTCTATGTCCTTTTCTTCAGCAAACAAATCTTTAAACATTCTGCGCACGAATTCTGAATCAACCTCAATTAGCTTTAACATCATTTCTTTTGGAAACCAAGATTCTTTTTTCCACAATCTTCTATTCGTATTGTTTTGTAGCGCTTGGTCATACATCTTACCGAAATCGGGTGCGTCAATATCCCAGTGTTCTTTAAAATGAGAAAGGGATTCCCACCTATACAATTCGTGGAAATCCCTATCTTTTTTCAAGTACGTTTTGTACTTTTCAATATATTGCTCGAGTTTCTTTACCTGCATTTTAAAAATTTATGCGGCAAATATATCTCAATACTTTGTCATTATGGACGTTGTAAAACAATTTTTTCAGTATATACTTTATCGTTTTGATAAATGGTCATGAAATACATGCCTTGTGTATATTCAGTCAAATCCAATGTCTCTGACAAGTATCCATCAAAGTTACCGAAAGACTTACGGATAATTTCCTTTCCTGACATATCTGCAATGGTCATCGTTACCTCTTCCTTGGCAGTAGATTTGAAAATTACCTGAGATACTCCGTAACTTGGGTTTGGAAAAAGGACAACTGAATCGTCAGCGATGTTAATAGCTGCCACCTCTTCTGTGGTTGCATCATTGTTACAACAAGGTACGTACGTGATCATGGTTTTAAGTCTATAAGCTAAGGTTGCATCCAAAAATTCTGGCTCGTCATTTCTTACATAACGAATAGAAATTTTTTCTCCAACTGCGTGATTGTGAATTGCCATTGTCAAATCACAACCTGAGCTGATTTCAAATTCTTCTACATTTGTGATCACATCACCAGGTTGAATTCCAGCAGCTTCAGCAGCACTATTTTTAATAACGGTTTCGATTAGCACACCTTCAAAGTCATCCATCGGAACAGCACCGACACCTAGATAAGGTTGCTTTTCGATACTTTCAATTTTTTCACAAAATTGAGCGCATTCGATATCTTTGTAAGATTTGCTGTCAAAATTCGTGTACGTTCTACCGGACCCAGTTTGGTGCATCCCACGAATTCTAAAATCTTTTTTATCTAAATTATTAGAGATATAAGCGGTGAAATCAAAAGATCTAGCTTCAGCATTTTCTAGTTTTGTTGATTTTGTTTTCTTATTGGATAGTGTCTCTGTGATTACCACTTGATGATAGTCAACTTGAGTTTGTTGCGCATTTAGCTGAAACGAAATAGCAAGCGCAAGGATCGTTACAAGCGATTTAATTTGCTTGAAAGAATAATACATAAGTAATTGTAGTTTTTGAGTTTACACAATAGCCCCT
>CALFWW010000135.1 GCA_937928575.1 uncultured Saprospiraceae bacterium
CGAGATCGAGGCAGAAAACGTAGACATAGCCTTAGTTACGGCGAGCCTGCCTGACTGCGCCAAGCAGACAGGGCTTTCTAACGAAGATATCGGGAAATTTTTCTCAAAGATAACCGTAATTATAGACTACAATTTGTATTATTGGTTATCTAAAACACTTTATGAAAATAAATATTTATTCATATAGTGTTGATTATCAGATATATGTAACTTTTGTGCTTATGCTTTTGAAATTATTTGTTTATTTTTATTCTTTTAAATGAAACATTTTGTTTTATATTTACATCACGATAATTAATCATATGTTGAATAATAATCATACCCTATAAAATCGTTTAATCAGAAATTTTTAAAACAATATTTAAGATGAATACTAATATCAGTCAAACTCAAAATCGCAATTATGAGTGGACTTTCCAGACTGACTTGCCGCAAGATTTGGCAACACAACGTGTGGAAAACACACCACCAAACAATTATAATACATCGAAAGTGATACCACCGCATTATGCACATTGGCAAGTGTGGTTGACAGATACAATTTTCAATTTGGGAAATTTTTTGGCTCGGCTCTTGACTGACGTTGGGGAATTTTTTCTCATAGATGAAAGGGATAGTAAAGCCTCCAGATTTAAATTTTTTGGCCTTTGCTTTTTAGCACTCGTCGCTTTGAAGCATGGTTCAAATTTTAAATTTGGAGCACTATTTCCTTTGCTAACTCAGACGGAAAAAGAAGCTGAAATCAAAGAGGCTCCGGCCAAGAAAGTGTCCATGGATTTGTCGGGAACCAATATCTATGCACCTGTTTCTGCAAAAAATTTGGAGGAAGAAAAAGTGATTAAGTTCATCCAAAAATATGCACCAGTTGCCGTCAAAGAAATGGAAACGTACAACATTCCAGCAAGTATCAAGATGGCGCAAGCACTCATTGAAAGTCGTGCAGGCAGAAGTAAATTAGCTGTCAACAATAACAATCATTTTGGAATGAAATGTTTTTCAAGAAGATGCAACAAAGATCATTGCACCAATGCAACCGACGATCATCACAAGGACTTTTTTAGAAAATTTAAGTCGCCGGCAGAAAGTTGGAAAGAACATAGCAAATTGATTTCTCAAGGAAGATATAAAAGTTTGCAAGACCACAAATTGGATTATAAAAAATGGGCCGTGGGGTTGAAAAAAGCGGGATATGCAACTGACAAGAAATATGCGGATAAGCTCATAAACATTATTAAAAAATACCAGCTTGACCAGTTGGATAAGTTAACCTCCTAAATTTAAAACCATCATGATAAAAGCAACGATTGCATTATTCGGATTCTTTGCCGTGTTGTTTTCAATCGCTGATTACGAAACGCCAGCATTTGACAATTATCAAATTTCTAACTGTGCGAAACGCTCCAACTTTATAACACTTGGAGAACAAATTAAAGAAGCTCGAGAAGAAAAGAAAATGAGTATAGGTGAACTAGCAAAACGTAGTAACCTTTCAATCAAGCAATTGAAAAATGTGGAATCAGGAAGAGCAGAACCCGTAAAGGAAATTACGATTGAAATTGAAAAGATTTTAGAAGCCAGTTTTATTT
This sequence comes from uncultured Saprospiraceae bacterium, assembly GCA_937928575.1. Lineage (GTDB taxonomy): Bacteria > Bacteroidota > Bacteroidia > Chitinophagales > Saprospiraceae > CALDGQ01. The sequence continues at coordinate 1,587 of CALFWW010000135.1, forward strand.
ATGAAGGTTACTATTTCCTTCCTTAATCAAGAAATTTCATGTAGATGCCTAATATATTTGGCACCTAATATTAGGAACCTAAATCATAAGCAAGGATATACTTTGTTTGCATAGCGGTTCTCTCTCATAGTCTGTCAGGCCACCTACCTTAGGTGGCCATTTTTTTTTGTTAAAACCAAAACCTTCTAACTGTTTTGCTGTCTTAATAATATAGAGAATTGACCCGAACTATTAGTAATTTTACAATTCAATAAAGAGATATAATTCTTATGACAAAACAGCCTGCAGTTTTCCCAAAATATTCACCTGGTGTGCTAAGTCTAATCCCATTATTTTATGTCGGTTGGGCCGACTCGGTGTTAAGTCCAAGTGAAATGGAATTGATCCATTCAACAGTTAAAGACTTGAAATTTTTATCTGTTGAAGATAAGGAACTCATTATTGAATGGACCAATCCTGCCAAACCACCTTCCCCTGCTTTGTTCAAGCATTGGGTAGCGCTGATCAAAAAATCATCCGCTGATTTGCCGATTGATAAGCGACAATCATTAGCTGATCTCGGGTTGCAAATGGCTAAACAAAGTGATCAATTTGACTCGGAAGAAAGATGGCAAACATCAGATACCCAAAATGCCATCAACCAATTGGAAGAAATGTTGGGAATTGATACCATTGAAAATTTCAGGAATATTCTGTCCCCTCATCTCCGCGATAACGAAATCAAGGAAAATATTGAAAAAGCAAGTTTCAATATAGATGCCATGACTGCATTCCTGGATGATGATTATAGCGAAACTCGTAACAAGATGCGTACGATTTTGAGTGATCCGATTTTTAAATTGGAAACAATCAGAGATAAGGATGAATACCGAAACAAGGTCAAAGAATGGTGTCAACATCTGGCGAATCAAGGTCTGGGTGCATGGTCTTACCCAAGTGAATATGGTGGTCACAACAACATCGGAGAATACACCGCAATTTTTGAAATGATCGGCTATCATGACAATAGTTTGGCTATCAAGTTTGGTGTCCAATTTGGATTATTTGGTGGAAGCATATTAGGACTCGGTACGAAGAAGCACTACGATAAATATCTGAAAGATACTGGAACAATGGATCTGCTCGGATGTTTTGCAATGACAGAAACTGGACATGGTTCTAATGTCCGTGGACTAGAAACAACTGCGACTTACAATCACGCCGATCGAACCATTATTGTCAACACGCCGAATGACGATGCAGGTAAAGAATATATCGGAAATGCATTGCATGGAGAAATGGCAAGTGTATTTGCCCAACTAATTGTCAATGGCGAAAATCAAGGGGTACACGCTGTTTTAGTTCCGCTTAAAGATAAGCAGGGGAAATATTACGATGGAATTCGTGTTGCTGATTGTGGCTATAAGTTAGGTTTGAATGGAGTGGATAATGGACGTATTTGGTTTGACAATGTAAAAGTACCGGTAGATAATTTGTTGAATAAATTTGGAGACATCAATGAAGCTGGTGAATATACAAGTCCAATTGAAAGTGTATCCAGAAGATTCTTCACGATGTTAGGAACACTAGTAGGCGGTCGTGTTGCTGTACCAAGAGCGGGATTGAGTGCGGCAAAATCAGGTCTAGCCATCGCCATCAAACATTCTTTGAAGAGAAGACAATTTGGGCCCAATGATAAAGAACCTGAAACTTTATTGTTAGATTATCCGACTCATCAGAGACGGTTGATGCCACTATTGGCAAAGTCCTATGCCTTGGATGTATCATTGACTGGTCTTGCGAAAATGTATGACAATCATAGCGAAGAGAATATTCGAGAAATTGAAACATTAGCGGCTGGTCTAAAATCTTACTCCACTTGGTTTACCACCAAAGCATTACAAGAATGTAGAGAAGCATGTGGCGGAAAAGGCTATTTAGCAGAAAATAGATTTGCGGACTTAAAAGCCGATACAGATATATTCACTACTTTTGAAGGAGACAATACGGTATTGATGCAACTAGTTGCAAAAGCATTGTTATCAGACTTCCAAAAATCTTTTCACAATGAAGGCTTTAGAGCGGTTTTCAGATATTTGACCACTCAAGTTTCCTCCACTGCTACAGAATGGAATCCGATGTACACCCGAAATACAGATGTCGAACACCTACTCGATCCTGAATTCCAAATGGGTGCTTTTGAAATGAGAACCACGAAATTATTACATACGGTCTCTCAAAGAATGCGGAAATTATTGGGTCAAAAATTGGATGCTTACAATGCATTCCTCAAATGTCAAACGCACTTGGTGACTTTAGCAGAAGCATATGTCGAGCAACATGTTTTAAGAACTTTCGTAGAGGCCATCAATAAAACTTCTGATCCAAACCTAAAGAAGGTGCTCAAAAAGCTTTGCGATTTATATGCATTGCACACGATTGAATTACATAAAGGATGGTACCTTGAGCATGACTATATGCAAGGTTCGAAAACCAAAGCTATCCGTCGAGTTGTAAATAAATTATGTAAAGAGGTACGAAATGAAGCTACCTTCTTGGTGGATGCTTTTGCAATTCCTAAAGCTTGTTTGAGTGCGCCTATTGCGATGTAAGATCAGGGATAAATCCACAAAATTATTTTAAAAAAAGAATGAAATATTAAGCATTTTAATATTAATAAATAAACAATTTGTTTTATATTTGAATTATTATTATAACAAAATGTTTTATTTATGCTGCCAAATGCTTTAGGTAATGAATATTTAATCCTTTGGGATTTATTGGAGAAAATAGTGATCTCCGACAATTTAGTGGATAGTATTAGTCAAATCAATGATGCCAATCAGATACTTGTCCGACATCATTTTGAAGCCATCCCCATTTCGAAAAATGAGATTTATTTATCAGATGAAAAATTTCAGTTGACAGGAATTATCAATTACATATTGAATAAAGTCTGGCGAATACGAAATCGAGCCACCAACAATGTTGAAAGTTCAGATCGAAGTCATAAGTCAGGGATGCTCGAAGATTTTGAATACATTATTTTGAGGATTGGTTCTTCCGGTCAATCTCCAAAATCAAAACTCAATGATGAAGACATCAAAGAATTTTTGACCACTTATTTTGTCAATGATATCACCTTGATGATGGATAAATATCCTGATCAAAGTCGTGCGATTTTGATTACGATGATGAAATTGGGATTAAGTAAATCGACCGATGAAAATGAATATAACATTGTAAGCGCATCCACTTATACTAGTACGATCTTTCAGCTTTTTTCTATTTATAAAAAATTATTAGATGAGAGTTTTATTAATCGCTTGCGGGAAAGTTTGAGTATGCAGGCAACTGGTTAATGTAGAAGTTTGTTCGTTTGTTAAACTTGAGCAATGGCTTTGCGTGTTGCAGCGTTTGACAAACGTCTATATCATCTAGATTTTCAAAAACCATACGTTTATCAATCCTTGCTTTACTCAAGCCTTTCACCCAGGCTTAACAAACGATACCCCATGAAATTAAAAAAGCGCAACCCGATTCAAATCGAGTTGCGCTCTTTCTTTTATGTTCTTATACAAATGGTAGTCTATAATTACGGTTATCTTTGAGAAAAATTTCCCGATATCTTCGTTAGAAAGCCTCGCCGTAACTAAGGCTATGTCTACGTTTTCTGCCTTGATCTCCAAAAATTTTCCTTCCAAATATATCCGCACTTTTAGACTACCATTTGTATTAAATGTCTTTTATGGTTCAAAAAAGTACGTCCTCACTTCATTCATCCAAAACACCTCCTTCTTTGTGATTCTTCGTGTTCCTAAGTGCCTTAGTGATAAAATACGCACTCCTTTGTGTGCCTAAGTGGTAAAATATGACCTCCAAGAAAATCCTACTTCACCTTCCCCAACTCACTCTTCAAATAATCAATCACCTTAATCTCAACAGGATCCACCCCTTGCAATTCCGCCAAATAAACAGAAACCCAATCTCCCAAGTGGACAAAATACAATGACTTCTCAATCAAAGATTCCCCTTTAGAGTACACTTCAATAATCGAAGAAGTATAGTTATTAATAATCTCTTTATTGATATCCATTCTCACAGAATTTCTAACATAGTCATCCCGATTTCTGAAATAGACGACTGCTAAATTCTGATCCTCTTTTCTCCATCCAACTAATTCATTATGATTCATCTCAGGAATGACGTGATGCCAGCAAAGCATTTTCGCATTCTCGTTGATTTGTTGACGGAATCGGACCGCAACCGCTTCCATACGATCAGTGGTATAGATAATAGGTGTTTTTCCTTTCAAAAATTGTGCAATCATTTTAGCCTTTTGCTGAATGTCGAGCACTTCAGCATTTAATAATTTGGCTGCTGCCTCCACCTGCTTCATAGCAGTATCTTTGATGATACCCAATTTGAATAAAATAAAAAGTTGTTGCGTCAAAGAGAATCCCAGACATGCTCTTGGTGAAGGCCAGTTGTCGGGCAATTGAATAAAATCCAATCCTTTTTCTTTAGCCAACTCAATCAATTTTCCACCTGATGAAATCACAACAATCTTTGCACCCGTCTCCAACATTTGGTAAAAGCAACTCAACGTCTCTTCGGTATTCCCGGAATAAGAAGAACAAATCGCTAACGTATTTTTGTCAATAAATTTCGGAATGGAATATCCTTTACCGATTGTGAAAGGCACTTTAGATTCCGCTCTGACAAATTCAGAAACGAAATTGGCACCAATTCCTGAACCACCTAATCCGGCAACATAAATTTCATGAATCGGATGATGATGTGGTTTGATAGAAGCGTTCCTCCCAATTTCCAATGCCTCTTCCAATTGTGCTGGAAATTTTTGAACTAATTGATCCATCATGGTAGCTATAAATTTGTTGTTCTTGACCATATCTTTTTAAGATTCTTTGTGATTCAACTCTTTGTATAAATTGATAAGTCCATTGGTAGAAGCATCATGAGATTGAATCAATTCGTCATTCATCAATTCTGGCAAAATCTTATTCGCCAATTCTTTCCCCAATTGCACACCCCACTGATCAAAACTAAAGACATTCCAAATTGCTCCTTGGACAAATATCTTATGTTCATACATCGCAATAAGCATACCTAAAGAACGAGGCGTAACCATCTGAACCATAATGGAATTGGTCGGTCGATTCCCTGGAAATACTTTGAAGGGTGCTAAAAATTTAATTTTCTCCTCATCTATTCCCTTTTCCTTTAGTTCAGCAACCACTTCTTCCTCCGTTTTGCCTTTCATTAAAGCCTCTGTTTGGGCAAAGAAATTCGACAGCAAAATGGCATGATGATCACCAATAGGATTGTGACTAATTGCAGGTGCAATAAAATCGGACGGAATTATTTTCGTGCCTTGGTGTATCAATTGATAAAATGCATGTTGTCCATTCGTCCCCGGCTCTCCCCAAATGATTGGACCTGTCTGATATTTAATAGGTTGTCCAGCTCTATCCACATTCTTACCATTACTTTCCATATTCCCTTGTTGGAAATAAGCAGCAAATCGGTGTAAATACTGATCATATGGTAAAATGGCTTCAGATTCAATTTCAAAAAAGTTATTGTACCAAATTCCTAACAATGCCAACACGACAGGAATGTTTTTTTCAAATGGAGTGGTTCTGAAATGCTCATCCATCGTATGTAATCCTCCTAGTAGTTCTTCAAAATGATGATACCCTATAGTACACGCAATTGACAATCCAATGGCAGACGACAAGGAATATCTTCCACCTACCCAATCCCAGAATTCAAACATATTGTTAGGATCAATTCCGAATTTCAGGACCAACTCTTTATTCGTAGAAACGGCAACGAAATGATTTTTGATGGCTTCTTCTTCTCCTTCATTTTCCAAAAACCAACTTCTGGCAGAATAAGCATTCGCCATCGTTTCTTGAGTTGTGAATGATTTTGAAGCGATGATAAATAAAGTAGATTCTGTATTCAAATTTTTGAGTACTTCAGAAATATGCGTCCCATCCACATTTGAAACAAAATGTACATTGATATCTTCTTTCCAATATGGTTTCAATGCTTCTGTAACCATGACAGGTCCAAGGTCACTACCACCGATTCCGATGTTGACAATATCTGTGATGTTTTTTCCAGTATATCCTTCGAAACTTCCATCATGAATGCTATTGGCAAAATTCTTAACTTTTTCTAACACTTTGTTTACTTTTGGCATTACATCCTCACCCGCCACCTGAATCGCACGTCCAGATTGATTACGCAAAGCAGTATGTAAAACAGATCTACCTTCCGTCTCATTAATCCCTTCTCCAGCAAACATCGAATCAATTGCACTTCTCAATTTTGTTTCTTCCGCCAATCCCATCAATAACTTCATCGTGTGCTCTGAAATTATATTCTTGGAATAATCCACAACGAGATCCTCAAATCTCAAAGAAAACTCATCAAAACGATTTGGATTTTGAGCAAACAAATCTTTCATCTTGGTCTCCTTCATTTTGTTGAAGTGCAATGTTAGATTTGCCCATGCGGAAGTGGTAGTTGGATTTATTCTAGGTAACATATTTAGTTAGTTTTGTACATTTGAGTCACAAAAGTACTTCCCTAATCCTTCATAGTCAACAACTAATGGCGAAACACAACGAAATTGGGCAGCTCGGCGAAGAAATGGCTATCAAATTCTTGAAAGCGAAAGGCTATGAGATTTTGGAAACGAACTGGCGGTTTAAAAAAGCGGAAATTGATGTGATCGGTAAGCAAGAAGAAACGATAGTATTTTTTGAGGTCAAAACGAGATCTACCGATTATTTTGGTCAACCTGAGGAATTTGTTACTCCGCAAAAAGAAGCCATGATGGCGGATGCTGCTGGTGTTTATTGTGAAGAAATTGGGCATGATTGGGCCATTCGATTTGATATTATTGCGATTGTTTTGAAGAAAAATGAGCCGATTATTAATCATTTTGAGGATGCTTTTTTTCCTTCTGTTTAAGTAGAAGTAAAATCCTTCAAAGGGCTAATATGTGATTTTGAAAATTGAAATAAAATTTAAAATTCCGAGTTTGTATTATTTAAATCTTGAAGCCCTTTGCAGGGTAAAACAGGCTCAAAAAATAAATTTTCACTTAAATAGTAGCTATTTAACTCAACCACACAGGAATCATGTGTAGATTTTATCATAAAAAGCTAAGTTATACGAGTATAAAAGGATAAAAATCCGTACATTTGCACCTCGAATTTAAAGAACTAAGAAAATGAAAAAAGGAATACATCCAGAAGAATACAGACTAGTTGTCTTCAAAGACATCACAGTCGACGAATCATTCTTAACGCGTTCATGTGCGCCAAGCAAGGAAACGATTAAGTGGGAAGATGGAAATGAGTATCCATTGGTGAAAGTCGAGATTTCTAGTAAGTCTCACCCATTCTTTACTGGTAAGATGCAATTCGTTGATACGGCTGGACGTATCGACAAATTTAACAAGCGTTTTAGCAAGACTAAATTCGCGAAGAAAGATCCAACAGGCGCTGGAAATGAAGAGGCAAAAGACGAGAAAAAAGAAGGATAACATAATCCTAACTTAAAAATATTATAAGAAAGCTCCAGTGTATTTATACTTAGGAGCTTTTTTTATGCTTACTATTGAAATCGCTTTTAGAAATTTTACCCAATGACAAACATCATTCTTTTTGACGACGATTCCAGAGAGAATTTATTACCACTCACCTATACCAAACCTATCTGCGAACTCCGTGTTGGAATTTTGACCATTCGTGAAAAATGGGAAAAAGTTTTGAATGGAAAAGCTTCTTTTATTACTCAAGAATATTTGTCTAAAAAATATCCGATCAATATTACTTCAGATAATATTGTCATCAATGGTTCCGTCTTACCTTCAGAAAGATTGGTGCATTTGATAAAGCAATTGAATTTCAATGAAGCGTTGATGCAAGAGGAAGAATTGATTGCTGCTCGTTTGGATGAATCCCAATTTCATCACTTGATGTCCAATGAGGAAGTAGATGAATTGGATGGGTTTGATGTTCAAGATACACCATTTATAAAAATTAATTTTCCTTACGATATTTTTCTTAACAATAAAGAAGCGATTGAAACTGATTTTGAATTGGTCACTAAAAATAGAACTAGTGCGCCAATTCATAAAAGCAATACTGTAATTGGTGACCGCATTTTTCTGGAAAAAGGTGCAAGTGTGATGGCTTCCATTTTGAATTCAGAAACTGGACCTATCTATGTTGGAAGAGAAGCAAGTATTTTGGAAGGTAGTATGATTCGTGGTGGCTTGGCACTATGTAATAATGCTGTTGTAAAAATGGGTGCGAAAATTTATGGCGCTACTACCATTGGTCCTTTCAGTAAAGTCGGTGGTGAAGTCAACAACTCCATTCTTACAGGCTTCTCCAATAAAGGGCATGATGGCTATTTAGGAAACTCCGTGTTAGGTGAATGGTGTAATCTGGGCGCAGACACCAACAACTCTAATCTTAAAAATAATTATGCTGAAGTAAAACTCTGGCACTACCCTACTGAAAAATTCAGATTAACAGGTGAAACTTTCTGTGGTCTCATCATGGGTGATCATTCAAAATGCGGTATCAACACCATGTTCAATACTGGAACGGTTGTCGGAGTTTTTGCGAATATATTCGGATCTGGTTTTCCTAGAAATTTTGTTCCCTCTTTTGCATGGGGTGGAAATTCAGGATTTAGTTCTTTCAAAATCGAGAAAGCTTTTGATATCGCCGAACGCGTCATGCAGAGAAGAGGAATTGTTTTAGATGAAATCGAAAAAGAAATTCTCGGAAATGTATTTGTAGAAACTGCTCAATTTAGAAATTGGGAAAAACCAATCGGCAATCAACGATAAGTCAAATCCATGAAAGCCCCTTTTCATAAAAGATTGTTGAGTTACTTTTGGGAACAACAAATCGAATCTATTTCTAGTGAAATCAATGAGGAACTTTCTGTTTCTCTAATCAGAGGACGCTATCAATTATATACCACCAATGCCATTTATTCCTTTGAAGATTTGTACTACAATTTTGTAGGTGCTTTCAAGAAAATGGATTTGGAAAAATTGCCAGGACGAAAAGTATTAATCCTTGGTTTTGGTTTGGGAAGTATTCCGATAATTTTAGAAAGTAAATTTGATGCTTTTTTTGAATACACAGCTATTGAAATTGATGAAGCTGTTTTGTATCTCGCCAATAAATATGCAGTTCCGAAAATTAATGCTCCGATTCAATTTGTTTGTGCCGATGCTTGGCAATTTGTGAATACGACAGAGGAGCTATACGATTTAGTTTTGGTAGATATCTTTTTGGATGATGTGATTCCTGAAAAATTTAGCCAAAAAACTTTCTTGGAATCACTATCAGAAATCATTAATCCAGAAGGTGTTATTCTTTACAATAAATTAGCCCTCACAGAAGAAGACAAAGTAGAATCTACCCAATTTTTTAAAGATATATTTAATCCAGTTTTTAAAAATGGTGTAGCTTTGGAAGTGAAAGGAAATCACATGCTCATCAATCATCAAAATATCTTGAAATGAATCTCCCTCGTATTCGTTTGATATTGGCTTTTATATTTTTGGTCATTGGAATTATACTTACCGTTGCTGTTGGATTCTCAACATCCGTTTATCTTTTTTTAGCTTCTCTTTTTCTGATTTTTACACATTATAAATTTGGAGCCGTTTGGCCTGCCTTTCAATTATTGCAAGAAGGGGAAGTAGATAAAGCCAACGATATTTTACAACAAATCAGAAAACCCGAATGGTTGTCTAAAATGCATCGATCCTATTTTCATTTCACAAAAGGAATGATCCATGTCCAACGGAAACAATTGCCTCCTGGCGCTGTTCACTTAAAAGCGGCCTTGCAATTGGGTCTTCGCAATGAAACGGATAATGCGTTGGCAGCAATCAACTTGGCTCATATTTATTATGTTGATAAAAACCATGAGGTCTGTAAAAAATACCTGCAACAAGCTATCGACTTCAATAGCAATGATCTAATGATTAAAGAAAATATTGATAAGTTGCAAAAAGCGCTTGTGTAAACTCGTGGCAAATAACCTTAAAGGAGCTCATTTGAAATTTTCGAAAATTCAATGATTTTCTTTAGCCCCTTTAAGGTTTCAGATACTTTCAAATTTTCGTAAATTCACCTATCAAAAAAATACTAAACAATGATTATAAATATTTATTTACGTTTCGCCTTAATGGCACTCTTTTTAGGAGGTGGAATTATATTGGCTTTTTGGCAAGGATTCTTATACGCGCTTCCTTTTTTATTAGTTGGGATTGCGTTGTTGGTTGGATACCTTCTGCTTGGAACGATTCAATCCGCTTCTCAAATGGTGCAGGATGAAAATTTTGCAGAAGCTAAAAAGAGACTTGGATTAACATTGAAACCAAATTGGTTGTATAAAGATTTTCGTCCCGTGTATCATATGTTACAAGGTACGATCGCTGCTCAACAAGGTGATGAAAGTGCTGCTGAAAGTTGGTTTCGTGAGGCCGAAGGAAGTGACTTAGGTGGTGACAATGAAAAGGCAATGGTGCAAATGCAGTTGGCCAACATCGATGCTAAAAAAGGGAAATGGCAAGCGGCAGAACAACGACTCAAGAAAATAAAGAAATTGAAGGTCACACAACCTGAACTAAAAGAGCAGATTAAAATGTTTGATAAAGCAATGTCTAGATCGAATCTTGGGCAAATGAAACATATGCGTCAAGGTGGTAAAGGAGGTGCTATGACTGGGAGAAGTGGAAAGCGACGTCGACCGAAGATGCGATAGTATTTATATTGTGAGAAAAAATAGAACACTTAGAAATTGAATATCGAATATCGAACATTAGAACCGCAGAATGTCGAAGTGGAGTACGCAGTGGAGGACGCTTTTACCACACAAAGATCACACGAGAAACATAGGCTTGTACTGAGCGAAGTCGAAGTAAACACATAGCTATTGTTTCGTGAAATTTTTCACATTAATAGTACATAAAGGAAGCATATACTTTAACGTATTCAAGTATGGTCGTCCACGAGCTCACTTCGAAATTCGATATTCTGCGGTTCGATATTCTGCGGTTCTAACTGCCTGAGTGATGAAAAAAATCTAAGCCTTCCGACCAATCAAACTCTTCACAATCGTATTCAAGAAGAATATAATAGAAACAAACAAAGCAATCCTGCCAATCAAATCTCCCCATTTCACATAAAATGTAATCTCATCATTCAAGTACATTTTACTTTTGATGGCTGCCTCTTGGTTGTACTTTGTTTTTTGTCGAATATCTCCTCGTTGGTTAATAAAACAAGAAATACCCGTATTAGCAGATCTGGCAATATCTCGCCTTGTTTCAATCGCACGAAGGGATGCGAATTTCATGTGTTGCTTATGTCCAGCAGTATGATCCCACCACCCATCATTGGTGACTACAAAAGCTAAATTGGCGCCGTCTCCTTCCTTAATGGTTCGATTCCTGATGTACCTCGTAAAGTATTCTCCAAAAACAGATTCGTAACAAATGACGGGTGCCGCTCGCATATCTCCGTTGTGGAATACACTTCTATTTGGCTGCGTACCATGTCCCATTGATCCTCCTAGTTTGTCAATTAAAGGTTTTACGAAAAAGAAAAGTTGATGATACGGAAATATTTCAGCTCCAGGCACCAACTTCGATTTTTTATAGATCGGTGTTTCCTCTTGATCGGACTTTATTTGAATGGCAGCATTGTAAACCGTATATCGGATGGTATCTCCATTTCTGCGAACACTCGTCCTTGCATCTGAAGGAGCGACTACATCTTTTCTGTATATTTCATATCCTCCTACTCCACTGACCAACGCCAATTTTGGATAGTCCTTAACGAAATCTTTAAAAGATCGAATTGCACGATTTGATTTCAAGGTACCTAAATTAACACTACCTACACTTGTTTCTGGAAAAACTAAGTAGTCAGTTTCTGAATCTACAACTAATTGGGAAAGTTTCAGAAATTGATTGACAACCTGTCCTTCTGGTATTTCAAATTTTTCATAATGTGGTTCGTAATTCGGTTGAACAACAGCAACGTTGGCTGTTTTTTGATCAGAGAAATCATAAGTGAAGTACATCACCAACGAAGCAATACAAGGAATTAAAATAAACGCTACCAATTTTCCAACAGTACCAAAATGAAGTGATGCCTCCTTTTTATAAGTCTTATATATTTCAAAACAAATAGCATTGGCTAATAAGATCCAAAGCGTTCCACCATAAGCGCCCGTATATTCATACCATTGCACCAATGCCGGCCATTCTGCAAATCCATTTCCTAGTGTCAACCAAGGCCAGGTCAATTCCCATCTCATATGCAAAAATTCAAAAGCAATCCAGTAACCTGCTAACGCAAACACTCTGAATTTTCCTGGCAACACTTTCCCTGCTTGATGATACAACATAATCGGTATCGTCATAAAAAACGAATTTAAAGCAATCGCTACAAAGGAAGCAATATATGCGGTATTCGCAACCCAATAAGTGGATAGGATATTCCAAATCACGAAGGTGTTGAAACTGAATTTGAGAACCTCCCATTTGGAAGCGTCTTCTCGCCATCCACTGATTTCTTCTTCGACAATGAGTAATGGTACAAAGGCAATAAACAACAAAAACGTAAGTGGGGAAACGGGAAATCCTGCCCCCAACAAAATTCCACTGAGTGTTGATAGTAAGAGTAGTTTGTTCTTTTGCGGAATTTTTGAGAATCGAGATTCACCCGCTACTACTTTGAAGGTCCAACCTGCTGCGAAAAAAAGGAGTGGTATTCTTCCCCATAATGGCATCGTCCACATTAGGTAAGCGCAGATTAGGGTGATAATTCCTGTTGCTAAAAGTATGGTGGATTTTAAGTTTTTCTTCATAGTTTATGAGCATAAGAAAATGAATTTCGAATATCGAAGTGAGGACGTGTACTCAATACGCACTTCTACGTACTCATAAATGGTTGTCCACGAGCTCCACTTCGACATTCGATATTCTGCGGTTCGATATTCTGCGGTTCAAAAAACTACCTTACAGCAAACCCATTCCCCCAACCTTCAGCAGGACTTACAAAACACAATTTACCTTCCTTATTCTCCGCCATCAAAATCATCCCTTGTGACTCGACACCACGCAATTTTCTTGGTTTCAAATTCGCAAGTAATAAAACTTGTTGTCCGATTACTTCTTCGGGTTTATAATGTTGAGCGATTCCGGAAACAACTGTTCTTTTCTCAAATCCTAGGTCTACTTCAAGCTTCAATAACTTATCCGCTTTCTTGATCGCTTCAGCAGAAAGGATGGTTCCTGTACGAATATCCATTTTGGTGAAATCTTCAAAAGTGGTTTCTTCCTTTAATGGTTCGGCAGCGTTTGCTTTTTCTTCTTCCAAAATATTTGCTAAAATTGCTTTTTGTTTATTAACCATATCCAATCTTGACGAATCATTGCGATCATGGATTTTGGCGAATAACAAATTTGGTTCATTTAATTTATGGTCCGCTGGTATAATTGCCTTGTTGTTGGTCAATTGCTCAATGGCAGTTTTTAAATCTCCATTTTTGACATTTTCCAGATTCAATAAGGAACGAATCTTATTGGCCGTCCATGGAACAAATGGCTCACTCAACAAACTCAATAATTCAACAATTTGCACGCAATTCGACAAACATTCTTTGATAACTGGACTATCAGGTTCTGCTTTAAATAATTTCCATGGAGAGACATCTTGCAAATAGGTATTCCCTAACGATGACAATTCCATTAAACTATTGACTGCTCCTTTGAAGACAAAATTCTCAACATCTTTCTGAATATTTTGAACCAACTTCAATGCATCAGGCACTACCTCATTTAAACTCTTTGCAGTTTCTGGAACAACTCCATCGAAATATTTATTGGTCAAAACAATCACACGATTTACAAAGTTACCTAAGTTGTCCGCCAATTCTTTATCATAAAATTCGACATAATCATCCCACTTGAAATCAGCATCCCGATTTTCAGGCATGTTTCTAATTAAAGCATAACGCAATGCATCTTCTTTATTTTCAAAGTCCTTGAATTCTTCTAAGTAAACATGTTGTTCGATTCCCCATCCTTTTGATTTGGAAAATTTTCTTCCTTCAAAATTTAGGAATTGATTCGCAGGCACATTGGTTGGTAAAATATAATCCCCATGCGCTTTCAACATCGATGGAAAAACAATACAGTGAAAAACAATGTTGTCTTTTCCGATGAAGTGTATCAATCTGGAATCATCGCTTTTCCAATAGTCTTCCCAATTTTTTCCATTTTCTTTTGCCCATTGTTTGGTCGAAGAAATATAACCGATTGGTGCATCAAACCATACATACAACACTTTCCCATCTGCTCCTTCTACTGGCACTGGAATTCCCCAATCTAAATCTCTGGTAATGGCACGAGGTAATAAACCATTGTCCAACCAAGACATACACTGGCCAGTTACATGCTTCTTCCATTTCTTGGCTTCATGTAAAGTGACGCCATTGACCTTTCCTTCCTTGATCCACTCTTTCAACCAAGCTTCGTGTTTGTCCAATTTGAAATACCAGTGTTTGGTTTCTTTCAAGGTTGGTTGTTTACCGCTTAGTGTTGACTTAGGATTAATCAATTCA
>CALFWW010000136.1 GCA_937928575.1 uncultured Saprospiraceae bacterium
AGAGGATGCAACTCATTCTAGTAAAGAAATTACAACTACAATACGAATAAGGAAAACACTACTTAAACAAGTCATGCTAATATTTGACGATGAAGCGAAAACAAGCGAGGTAACCGAAAAGGTATTTTCAGAATTTGTACAAAAGAATAAAAAAATACTCGCAAAAAAAATAGAGGAAGAAATTGAAAAATTAAGGTCCGCTATTTAAGAGAGAAAAAGGGTAAAGCATTAATTATGAAAATTACGATTCTTGGACTGATAACTTTTGCATACTATATAGGTCTTTATTTTTTGAATAAAAAAAAGAAGCTCGCTTTTGAAGAAGAGGTTAAATCAAGTCTGGGTAACACAACTAATTTGAGACCCAATGAATCAGAAGAAGAAAATGTGTTTGGGAAAGTAAACAGATCTTTCGAATCAGAAGGATTGTTGGATTTAAGTTCATTGATGGATACTGATTCAGATTTAGAAAAAAATTTGAATAATATAATTGCGGTTGAAGATGAAGAAAGTCTGAGCAATATAATTTCGGACGAAGAAAATGTGATGGTTCCGGACGAAGGGAAAGTGATAGATTCAGCTAAAAGAAAAGTGATAGTTCCGGCTGAAGAAAAAGAAAAAACGATTCAGTTAGTAGGATACGCGAATACTGTTAAAGTACTACCAATCAAAAAAAAACATTTAGTTGAAGCTTTAGAAAAAAGAGACAATCAAGATGAACTTATACATGAAGCGGATATAGATAGTTTGATGAGTCTGATTATGTCAGAAGGGTAGGGGTAGGCGATTTTCGGTGTCGTATATAAGCTGTTAGATATAGAATAACTATTCCCCTCAATATTGAGGATTATTTTAAAACCTAAATTTATTTTAAATGAACAACGTGAAACAATTCCAAACCCAAACCCAAACCCAATCCCAATCCCAATCCCAATTAAAAAAGATGTTCTCAACCATCTTTGTTCTATTAGTCGTTTCATATGCTGCGATTGCTCAGGATTTGGCAAGTGGACAGGCAGCAATTGAAGAAGCTGCTGATGGTATAAGCGGTTATTTTGAAAGTATACAAACACTTGTTTTTATCATGGCTGGAATTATTGCTTTATTAGGTGCAATTCGTGTATTTATGAAATGGCAAATGGGCGATCCAGATGTGATGTCAACGGCTGCATCTTGGTTTGGTTCTTCCATATTTTTAATTGTAGCTGTTACTGTTATACAATCCTTTTTTGGACTTTAAACTAAAAAAGATATGGCTAAGAAAGCAGCATATAAATTAAAAGACTTAAGCTATTTAGGTCTTAGTTTAAACTACTTAGCAATGATTGGAGCGATTGTTATAATGACCATTGTCATTGGTGGATTGAATTCAACGTCTGGAAATTGGATTTGGTCTGTTGTAACCATTGTGTTAGGTGGGGGAACAAGTTTTTATATATACCAAACAGGTATTAAATATGGTCAGTATGGGTTGATAATTTCTATGGCGAAATTACTTCAACCAAAAACCATTAAAAACGACTATCCACTCTTTGCAGATAACTTAATAGTAAGAAAATAAGTAATGAAGAATGTAAACCTTTCTCAAAGAATACCCGTCTGGAAAATCGAGAAGCATTTAACAATAAGTAAATCTCAAGCATTATCAGCCACCTTACAATTGACGATGGCAGAGGCGTATTCTTTATCAGAGGAAGGTTTAAATTCTTTATATGACATGTTTAACAGGATCGTTAAAGCCTTGCCAAAAGGATATATAATTCACAAACAAGATTACTACACACCAAAAGAATATGACAGAAAAGGGCAAGGTGGAACGTTCCTATCAAACTCATATGAATGCATGTTTAATGAAAGAGTGTTTCTTGAACATCGTTGCTATCTAATTATTACGAAGAATCCTTTATTGGATGCTTTCACTACAAATCTGATTACAACTTTAATTAGTGGAAGGTTAGTAAAAAGAGATATTTCGGAAGGTTTAGAAGAATTTGAGAATACTTTGAGAAAAGTAAGACACATTATATCAGCTTCGGGAATAGAGAATAAGTTGTTAGAAAATGAGGAAATCACACAATTACTAAATGAGTATTACAATCTGGGAGATAGACAAATATTGAAAGATATTTCTTTTGAGCGTGACAGTATCAGGATAGGTGATAATGATTTAGTTGTGTATAATTCTATTTCTGCCGATGTAGATATGCCAGCTGATGTAGATACTAAAAGCAACATAGATGAATATTTCGATAGATCAGTAACCTATCCATTAGGAATTGGATTTCCCTACCCACACATTGTTAATACGATTATTCGAAAAAACGATCCAAATAAATTAGTAAAACTACTTTCAAGTAAACGAGAAAAGATTTTATCAATGACTTTTAAAAGCCGTGCAAACGAACAGCTTGTAATAGAGTACGATAATTTTCTTTCTGCACAATTAGATAACGGTGAGACTCCAGTTTATGTATCTCAAAATGTTTTTTTATGGGGTAGGGGAGAGACTTTAAGAGTTGCTGAAAATCAGCTAAACAATGCTTTAACAAAAATGGAAATTTTTGTTCAAAGAAATTTTAATTGTGCGAATGTATTCTGGGCGTGTACGCCTACCAATATTGCAGACTTGCCCGAATCTGAATATCAAATACAGTTCTCGGATACAGCTTGTTTGTTTTTTCCACTTGAAACGAACCCGAAGGATTCGGGTATTGATGGGATTAAGATGTCAGAGCGTGATTATGGGATCCCTATTACAGTTGACATATGGGATGAACCAATGAAAAAGGGTTGGATAACAAATCGAAACATGTTTGTTCTTGGGCCTTCGGGCTCTGGAAAATCGTTCTTTGTCAATCATGTTGTGCGTCAATTAATTGAACAAGGTTATCACATTACAATTATTGATGTCGGTGGTTCTTATCGTAGATTATGTAGCTACATGGATGGAAAGTATTATGAATATACTGCAAAATCAAAAATGGCCTTTAATCCATTTTTTGTGCCAGAGGGCGAAACGAAAAACTTAGAAGAACAAGAATCATTAAAGACGTTAATTTTCACGCTCTGGAAAGGCGAAGCACAAACTATTTCTAAAGAGGAATATACCATATTGAGTAAGTGTATTATATTTTATTACAAGTACATAAAAAAACAATATGAAGACGGTGATATTATACAAGCATCATTTGATAGTTTCTATGAATACGTTGCAAATCATTTTTCTAAAATTATCTTAGAAGAAGAAAAAACCTATTTCGACTTTGTCTCTTTTAAAATGGTTCTTAAGCCTTATTACAAAGGTGGTGAATATGATTATTTATTAAACAGTGCCGAGGAATTTTCAATTGCTGACCTTCCTTTCTGTGTTTTTGAATTAGATGAAATCAAAGATCATCCCGTCATATTTCCAATTGTTGCGCTCGTTATTATGGATGCTTTTATTGGTAAAATGCGAAAATATAAAGCAGTTAAAAAAATCATACTTATTGAAGAAGCTTGGTCAGCAATTTCGAATGCGGGTATGGCAGAATTTCTAAAGTATTTATATAAAACGGTACGAAAATTTAACGGTGCTGTAGGTATCATCACGCAAGAATTAGAAGATATCATTGGGAATCCATTTGTTAAAAATACCATTCTTAATAATGCCGATATTCAGATACTTCTTGACCAAACTAAATATCAAACGAGGTTTGATGATTTAGCTAAACTTCTTGGGTTGCCGAATTCTGAAACAAAAAAAATAATGAGTATAAATAAGATCCATCGAGCTGGTGACAGATTTAAAGACGTGTATCTGAGATTTGGACAAACAGGAAAAGTTTACTCTGTTTTAGTATCTCCGAAAGAAGCTGCAATGTACACTACTGAAGCATCAGATTCGGTTTTGATTGATACGATAGCAAAAGAAGAAAATGATTTAGAATATGCAATTATAAAGTATTTGGATAAGTAAATTAAAAATAACCGGGTACCATAATGTGGTACTGCATTAATCTATGCTATGACAGACAAAAAACACCAAACAGTAGGGGAGTTCGTAAAAACAAAACAAGCGTTACTGCTGCTTAGTTTTTCAGTTTTAGTTTTCTTCTGCATCCTTGTACTACCTAAAATAACTGGATCGGAGTACGAAACAATCGAACAAAAAATGAAGAAAGGTGAGTTTAATGTTGGCGAAATTGATTCGCTAAGATCGAATATTACTAAAATTAAAAAAGCTGCTGGGTTGAGTGATATAGCTGCTAAGTATAAGAAAGTAAAAAAGGAGACGGTAGCGTACAAACAAACACAAGATGAGATAAGGGCCGAATTATTGGGAGACGTTAATCCCAAAGACCAAATTGATTTTGAGAAAGAATTATCTACAACATTTGATGTTGGAGCGCATAAGGGTTTTTTTGTGCGACAAATTGAAAACTGTAAATCTACCCTAGATTTAGCAGTTGTGGGGATGGGGATAATTCGAGTGGACGAGGTTATGAAGGGGGAGAATCCAACAGTAAAAGTACATGATAAAGAAGAATTTATTACGTACATAAAAGAGCAAGTATTATATGCTATTAGTGCCGAAGATAAAAATTATAAAGCACTTGTATTTAAAGGTATTGAATCGTCTGGTGGTTAGTCATAAAAAGAAACGAAATGTACAGATATATTATATTGCTTATTCTATTCTCCTTTTCAACAAACATAGTTGCACAAACTATAGTCCCTGTCAAGGATAAGAAGCATCGTAAGTTTAGCAAAGTCATGAAAAAAGTACAAACGGTATCACTAGCAATCAATGCTAGGGTGACAGCGTATGTAGGGACGATTAAAGACATTCAAGAAGTTACAGCAAAGGCATTACAAGTTGTAAATGGGGTTGTAAAAAATGTGCGGATGGTAAAAGAGATAATTAGAATCAAAAAAGATATTAATGAATTAGTACTGAAATCCATTAGTGTAATCACATCAGATGATGGTTATGATTTAGTTGATAAGTGGAAACATGTACAAGTGTTGTTAACAATTGCAGATCAAGCAGAATCAATTTTCGATTTATTTAAAAATGTTGTTGAAGATGACACGACTATTATGGACGATGACGGTAGGCTTACTATTATTAAAGAGGTTTATATAGATGCGCGAAAAATAAAAATTCAAGTTAAGTCACAGATGAGAAGAATCAATAAAGAGGTTTATAAAATTCGGACTTGGGAAAGAGAAGTAGAGCTGTTTGAGAATTTATTCGAACAATGAAATTACACATTCAGTCAGTTGGTTATAAACAAATAAAAAATTCATGAAAATTAGAAACAGAATTAAAAAAATACCGCTTACGATGTGTCTAATCATGTTGTTCAATATAGGTCACAATCCCATTGTAAATGCACAACTGGCGTCACCAGTGTTTGATGGCAATAACAATGCAATTGGAGCAATCCAGAAAATCACTATGATAGTATCTAAAGCGATTAGGGAAGTGATATTGCCTATGAAAAGACAAATTTCTAAAATTCAAGAGTTCTTTCACAAAGCGAAAAAAAAGGTAAACGCAGTTGTTGCAAATCTCATAATTGTGAGTGAGATCATTATTATTGAGAAGAAGATAATTGAAACACACGACCGTTATTTAGAGAAAATATTTGCATCGCCAGATATCATTCAAAAATGGCGTTATAATTGGTTACTCGGTCAATTATATTGGGAGAGTAGAAACGTGTTTGAAGTCTTAGAGATGAATTTGAAAGACGGTGCTTCTGTAGTTGATGATGAAGGAAGAATCCAAATATTACAGCGAACCAAAAAAGAAGCGAAAGTGATTCTTGGTGCAATGCGAATGGCTGGAAGGGATGCAAACAAAACGATATATTCCGTAAGAAGGACAAGAAAAGAAGTCGAAACGTTTAAATACTTGTTTAAGTAAGACAATTATGATGCAAATAAAAACAATATGCTTACTGATACTAATTTTAGTGCTTCGTCCTGTTGATTTGGTTAGATCACAAGTGCCAGTTGGTGCTGTTTACGATGCGGGTTTAGCGATTCCCAATACAATTACTAGTTTGGCTGAAATTGTAACCAATCTTCTTTTGGATGACGAAAAATCATTACAGGAAAATATTAGTAATGTTCAAAAGTTTTTCCATAAAGCAAATACGGTTGTTAATGGTGCGGTTACGAATATGAAGATGATTAAAAAGATTGTCGAGATGGAAATAGAAATTAAAGAACTATATCAACAATCTGTCAATAAACTAAATACTCCTATTGATGCTGACGGAGATGGAGTTGATGATTTAGAGGTATTAGATAAGTGGAAAGAAATACAAGTACTATTAGCATTCACAAAAGAATTATCGTCAATATTTGAAATATTTACAAATCTCATTGAAGATGACGCATTTACGATGAACGACAAAGGGAGGATCGTTTTGATTGAAAAAACGTATGTTGATTTGAGAATATTGAAAGCGGCAATGAAAGGACATATCAGAAGAATGAACAGAAAAGTATATGCATATCGCGTAAAAAAAAGACAATTAAAAATGTACTCATTTTTCTTTGAATAACAATATAGCTACATGTTGAACCCTCTAAACAATTAAACTATGAATAATTCCAAATCTATAAGTATTCTCTTGCTTATACCATTATTACTCTTGGTCTCAAATCCTGTATTTCCACAACAAGAAGTTCCCGTAGCTGACCACTTTGGACGATGGCTTTCTAAAACAGCTTCTGTTGTCCAGAAAGCATCTGAATTTATAAAAAAAACGGCAAGACCTTTAGTAAAGACCTTTCAGACAGCTCAAAAATTTTTCATTAGAGCACAAACAGTGATTAGAACAACAGTCAGTACATTAAGGTACATTGAAAGAAGCTTTCTAACGTATTTAGAAATCCAAGAAATT
>CALFWW010000137.1 GCA_937928575.1 uncultured Saprospiraceae bacterium
AATTCCCAAAGGTGTTTGAATTTTTCACCATTGACATACATCACACAATCTTCCCATTGTGTTTTACTAAATGAAACATTTTGAAAATAGGTGTTCTTTTTTCCGATTCCTGGCAATCCCATTTTTTTGAATTCTTCTGCCAAATAATCTGCAGCCATTCTGTTTCCTTTTGCACCGGTCTCTCTTCCTTCATATTCATCAGAAGCCAAAATTGTCAAGTGCTTTTTCATGTCATCTGCTGAGATCGTTTTTGCAAATTCAGCTTGCACATCATCCAATACAAGGTCTTTTTTTGCTATGGTCTTCTTTTTGTTTTTTAGGTGTAGGGTTGGTTGCGCAATCGCGATTTGTACAACGAATAGAGATAGGAATATTCCAATAACGTATTTCATTTTTTTGAATTTTGTCAACGTGAAATTGATTCGATAATAATTTGACCGCAAAGATAAGAAATCTAGTTTTAACACATAGCGCACAATAGAAACATAGGTTTCACATAGATATTACCCAAAAAAAGGATAAACTAGAATGAAAACTTTAAAAGGCTTAACAAATTATTTTGTTCAAACTAAATTTTAGAAGAGCCTTTTTTAGGTTTGGCAATGTGTTAAGACAAAGTGGTAAGAATCTATGTGGGGCTATGTATCTAATATGGTCTATGTGTTAAAATAAATCAGCAAACACAAATCTTATCCACCCGACGCGTATGTCTTCCCCCTTCAAAATCAGTAGACAAAAAAGTATCTACCATTTGGATAGCGGTGGCATCATCGACATAGCTTCCAGGAATCGCAATAATATTTGCATCATTGTGTTGGCGAATCAACTCAGCGATTTCATTATTCCAGCAAAGTCCGCAACGAATATTTTGATGTTTATTGACTGCCATTGCAACGCCATTTCCAGTTCCACAAATGACAATACCCATTTTGGCATTCCCATTTTCAACAGCTTCTGCAACGGGATGAGCGAAGTCCGGATAGTCAACAGATGTTTCAGAATGCGCTCCCATATCCAATACCAACAGATCTCCTTTTTGTGTCAAGTGCTCAATGATTTTTGATTTCATTGCATGACCACGATGGTCGGTTCCGATGGCGATTGAAATAGGGTTCATCTTGTTATTTTATAATTTTCAACAAATTAATTACGTAATTTATCAATATTGTATTCAGCAAACATTCCTTGAAACTTGGCAAGCAACTCGTCGTCTTTCATCTTCTTGGTGATGTCAAGGATGTCATCTTTTGTACGATCCGTGATGGCAAAATCTTGACCAAATGATTTTAGATCATCAGTATCAAGTGAGTAGTAGAAGTTCAAATGATCCGCCGTTTCTTTTGCTAAAATTTCCAAATGAGGTTTTGCTTCTTCCACTGCACCAGCTTCTGCCAATAAAGAAATCATATAGAAAGCATTGTAGTCATATCTGAAATTCATATTAGGAAATGCTTCGAAATATTTTTGTATCAAATCGACCGCACGTTTTTTATCTCCTTTTCTCACCATCGATTGAGCGGTTCTTAAGATCGCAACTCTATGAGATTGAATACTTGGGCCATAACTACGATCGACAAATAATTCTTTTTTATCGAAGTTACCCCATTTGTATTTGTTCATGATGTTGTTGTAAACGGCTTCTTCATTGACACGACCATTCCCCATGATTCCATATTGTTTTTCAGGACTTGATTTGACAGGTACAATTCTCAAACTCAAGCCTTCCAATTGGGTATAATCTTGAAGTCCCATCAATGATTCTTGGCGACAGGTTACGGCAAAATAAATTGGACGTTCCCACAAATTAGAACCAATAATATCCAGGATCGCTAAGTCACTTTTTAGCAATTGATTCTTATTGATTTTAAAATTGATTTTATCTACAATCATCGAATCAGTTCTACTCACCGTTCCATTGGCCGTCACCTGATTTCTGTCGACAGGAATGAATAAATCTCTGGATGGCAAATAAGTATCTAATGTTCTTCCTCCACCTGCACTTAGTGGTTTATCTGATGCCATAAATTTCAATGCAGATTGCAAACTCATTGGCCCGACATTCTGACCGTTTGGTGAGAAGTATGGAATTTGGTTTCGTTTAAATCCGCGATATTGTTTGCTCGGCACCGTCATTTTAATAGCAGGAGAATCATTTATTTTTCTTCGAATTTGGTCAATATACCAATCTACGGCGATCAAACTTAAATTGACTACACGCACATCTGTCCGGATTCCTTCTACTTCTTGCGCGTACCATAATGGATAGGTATCATTATCTCCATAGGTAAATATGATGGCATTTTTCTCACATGAATTCAGGAAGTTACTTGCATAGTCACGTGCACCCGTATGATGAGCTCTACTGTGGTCATCAAAGTTTTGGAAGCCCATAATAGCTGGAACCATCAACGCCAAACCAACAGCAACGGGAGTCGCAATGCTAGGAGCTAGTTTCATATAATTTTTCAACAAACTATATAATGCAACTGCTCCAATTCCAATCCAAATGGAGAATGCAAAGAAAGAACCTGCCAATACATAATCACGTTCTCGAGGTTCACTCGGGGGTTGGTTGGAGTATATGATAATTCCGATTCCGGTGATTACAAATAAGGTCAACAATCCAAATGCTTCTTTAGGTCGTCGTCGAAAATGGAAGAGTAGTCCTAATATTCCAAATAGTAATGGAAGGAAATAATATTTATTTCTGGCCTTGTGTTTCAACATGGCTTCGGGTAATTCACTTTGATTGTACAATCGAGCACTATCTATAAATGGAATTCCTGACAACCAATGTCCGTTCTTTGGATCATCGGGATTAAACCCTTGATCTCCGTTTTGTCGGCCTACAAAATTCCACATAAAATATCGCCAGTACATCCACTTCATTTGGTACTTGAAAAGGAACCGCATGTTATCTGCTTGTGTGGGTTTCCCTTTTTTGCCACCCATGAATTTTCGATGTTGTGCTGGACGACCTTGCTCATAATGACCGATACGTGGGAAGAAGATTTCATCTTTAGAATCGAATACGTAAGAAACTTTATGATCTACATGTGCATATTTATCTCCTAATTGCCCCAAACGTTTTTCAACTTTTGTGTCAACTGGTTTTGCATCAAAGTGTGGTCCTTTTAGTAATGGACGTTCTCCGTATTGTTCACGATTTAAGTATGGAATCAATCTGATTGGATCAGAAGGATTGTTCATGTTGATAGGAGTGTTGGCATTGGCACGAATCACGACTACCCCAATCGTAGAGAAACTGATCACTACCAATGTCATGGCAATCATCAAATTATGTAACATGGAGTTCCCGCTTTTACGAGCTGCGTAAATTCCACCTACTAATACACCACCTACGATGACTACTAATGGATATATCCCACTTTGAAAACCAGCACCAAATGAATTGACCATCATTACTTCCAATGCTCCCCATAGTTTTGGAATTCCCAGAATGACTAAAAATTGGATTCCAACAATCAAAGCAATACCGACACCCATTGCCATCAGCATTCCTACGAAACTGTGATTTTCATATTTTTTGAAATAGTAGAAAAGTGCTAATGCAGGGAATGTCAACAAACTCAATAAGTGAACCCCCATTGATAATCCAGCGGCATAAATTGCAAATACGACCCAACGATCATTGCTGGCAGTATCAGGTAAATTGTACCACTTGATAATGGACCAAAATGTTAGTGCTGTAAAGAAAGTCGACATCGCATAAACTTCACCTTCTACCGCTGAGAACCATACAGAACTACAAAAAGCAGTTGTAAGTCCTGCCACTAATCCGGCTCCGCACAAAACCAATGATTCAGATCCATCTGGTTCGTTTTCTCTTCCAAACATTGCCAACTTGGCCAAGATAATGGTAATCCAACAAACGAGCATCGCACAGAGCGCGGTGCAAATTCCTGACAATATATTTACGGAAAAAGCAATGTTGGCTGGATCGCTGGAAAAAGTAGTGGCGATTAGTGTAAACATTCTACCAATTAGCAAAAATAAAGGTGCACCAGGAGGGTGAACCACTTGCAATTTATAGGATCCGGTGACAAATTCACCACAGTCCCACAAACTACCTGTTCTTTCAGCAGAAAGAATATATACAAACAGCGCGATTGCGAACACAATCCACCCTGCAATATTTGTCATTCGATTATTAGAATTCATCTATAAAGGGGTAATTAATTAATAATAAAATTTCCCAGCAAAAAGGACTGCAAAATTAAGAAAATATTGTCAAGATTTAAATATGTAAAGAGCTATTTGAACCTACGAAAAACTCACTTAAGTGTTTGTTTTTCTGATATTTATATTCAACATTTTGTTTAATACCATTTAATTTGACAATAGTTTGCTAGAATTTAATCTAAACACTTTTGTTTCATCAGCCAATGTGAAATGCATTTGAAATAATACCTTTGTAAAAACAGCTGTTATGTTTAAGTTTTTGATCATTGCCGGAGGGTTATTTTACTTATACAGATTGGTCATGAAACCCAATGCTGAGATAGATTCTACGAACCATAACGAAGAAATCAAAAATAGCAACACCGAAGAAGCGAAAAAAGATAAGCCTGATTCCAACGATGATATAGAATATACTGACTATGAAGAAATTGAATGAAGACAGAAATCTAGAAATTGGCAGTAAAATTTTATTGAAAAATAATCAGTTCCTTGTCATTAATAAACCTGCAGGTATAGCTATCCAACCAGATAAAACGGGTAATAAATCACTAATCGACCTCGCAGAAATTTATACCAAAAAGAAATTATTTGTCACCCATCGACTCGATCGTCCTGTCAGTGGGGTAGTGGTCTTGGCAAAAAACTCAGAATGTGCTGCTGCATTGAATGAGCAATTTCAAAACAATCAAGTTGAGAAAACTTATCTGGCAATTGTAAAAAACGCTCCCACTAAAAACAAAGGGACACTTCAACATTTTCTTATAAAAAATGAAAAGGCAAATAAATCATTTGTATCAGATAAGGATACTCCCAACAATAAAAAAGCGGAATTGAAGTATGAAGTGGTTGCAAAGAGTGACAACTATTCCTTATTGCAAATCAACTTAATTTCTGGAAGACATCATCAGATTCGTGTTCAGTTGAGTGCGATTGGAAGTCCGATAAAGGGAGATGTAAAATATGGTGCAAGAAGAGGGAATAAAGATCGGTCTATTCATTTGCATGCTTGGAAAATCATGTTCCATCATCCAATAACAAAGGAGCAGATTGAAGTTGCTGCTCCTTTGCCTGAGGATAAATTATGGGAATTTTTTGCTCCTAAATTGGATATTCTATAATTTGAATTAATGAAAATTAATAACAGCATTTCACCACTTCATCCTACAAGAGAACTATTATTTATCGCGTTAATTTTTCTTGGTCATCATTTTTTCCTAGACCTGCTTGCTGACCAATGTCATGGAAATAAAGATTTTCGACAGTTAAAATTTAGAGTAATTCAATTTTTATCAGAACAATATTAAATTAACCTCTTGTCATTCTGAGTGAAATAATTGTTCCCAAAACAATTATGGAATCGAAGAATCAAGAGGTTGCTTGGGCTTTAAATTTCGACTGTGTATTGGCTTAAGTGAGTGAGCTGCGGAGAAATCTGAGTACTCTGAACATCGTTTTTAGTGTAGTGTAAAATTGATTCAACGAGTAAATAAATAGATTTCTCCACTAGCTCAAGATCAATTACTCAAGGCACGGTCGAAATAGTAAATCCAAGTACGCTTGATTCTTCGACTCTCTGCCAATTGAAAATTGTCTAATCTAGACGAGTACGACGCCTTTGCTCAGAATGACAAGCGTATATTGCATAATTTGGAATAAATTATAACAATATGAAGCCTATTTCCATGACATTGGCCTGCTGGCCGGCAGGTGAAAAAACAGCTTGCCTTGAGCTTGTCGAACAGGAAGCAATAAAATCACCGCGCTGGCTTGTATTATAAAAGCGATTGCCTATCTATTTATCTAAAATTTAATACAAAACATAGCAACAATTATTCAGTTGTTTTAGGAAGCTTCGAGTTATAATAAGTAAAAAGATTAATTAAATCAGCTTCTTTCTTGAAAGATAACCCGTGCTTTTTGGCATATTCCTGAACCGACTTTTTATGTCTTCCAAACAGACTGATGACATCCGCTTTTTTCTTTGGTAATCTTTCCAAACTTTTCTTGCTTCCTTTTTTGTAGTAGAGTTTTGAGGATTTGACGATTGTTACTTTATTGGCATCAGGAATTCCCATTGGATTGTTAGAAACAGCCATTTCCTTTATGTCCCAAACCTTTATTAATTCAAGATTGCCAGCAACAGGTACTTGGTAGAATTCTAAGATGCCATTACTTTTTTTATTGACACTTGGATAAGCTTTGTAAATATCATTACCTACAATGACCATCTTTACGGTGTGTGGAAAAACTTGAAACATTTTTCCATCTTTCTTAAAAAGGATAATTCGCGTTTCGATTAGGTAGTTGCCTTTGTTGATACTCATTTCTTCTCCTTCTTTACCGATAGCTTTTAGTAGCATCCACTCTTTATTTACAAAGAATTTTTCATCCTCAACTTCATATTTTAGTTTTTTTGAGGTGTAATAATTTTGGTGAGAATAATTAAAAGGATTTCCAAAAGTGTTTCGATCCATTTCTTCTTCTGATACAGATTGAGCATCTTGAGCAGAAAGAAAAGAAGCGAATGAAAAAGTGCAAAGGAAGAAGAGGAGTATGTTTTTCATAACATTATACTTTAAGGTTAAGAAAGTAGTCACTAAAGTTAATAATTATACAAATTGTAGTCTATAATTACGGTTATCTTTGAGAAAAATTTCCCGATATCTTCGTTAGAAAGCCCTGTCTGCTTGGCGCAGTCAGGCAGGCTCGCCGTAACTAAGGCTATGTCTACGTTTTCTGCCTTGATCTC
>CALFWW010000138.1 GCA_937928575.1 uncultured Saprospiraceae bacterium
TTTAATCCCCATCTTATCAAAACTCCAACCCATCCCCAACTCGAATAACAGCATCCTCCTCCTCCTTACTCATCCAACATCCATTCATTCCAAATATCACCTTATTGCCTTGCTTTCTGTAAGCATTTAAAGTTTTCAAAACTTCTTTTGAGGCCAAACCGGTTGTCGGATCAATATTCACAACTTGACATCTACCACATTTTTTGGGTGTTGTGAATTGTTGATTTCCAATTTTAAAATCAGTCCAATGATCTTCTTCAAATGGGGAATCACCAGCAACGACAATATTGGGTCTGAAACGATTCATAGTAATTGGCTGTTCCAGTTGACCATTCAAAAAATCGAGGGAGGCGGTATTGGTAATTAAAAACGGATATCCATCTGCAAAACTGACAATTTCATGTTGGATATATTTGGGACTTACAGGTCGGATACTATCCTCTGGCATATAGACCAAATGGCATTTCATCTCAAGTCTTTCCGAAAACCATTTATCAATTCTATCTGAAACGAATCTCACATTTTTTGCCGAACTATCAAAGACGGCTACTTCTTGATTTAAAGCTGAGCCTATCTCATTTAATGAATAGGTAAGTACGTCAGTATCTTGTTGATTGAAAATAACAGAGATTAAATCTGATTTCAAATCTACCTGGAATAAACACAATTGGGGGATGTCTCGCTGTGTCAAAAATTTGTATTGCGCATCCACTAGTATATACCTGCGATCCAAATATAGTCCACGACTGGTCAATTTAGATTCTTTCAAGGAAATTCCACCTAAAGATTTGATAGGATATATATGAAGCGATTGGATTTTCATTAACTACTTTTTTTAAAAGAAATACACATGAAGAATAAATTTAATGTAATTGGCATGATTTTCGGTTTTTTCAAGTGTATACATTAAAAGAATTTAACATTTTATAACATAAAGCGCTGATTGTTAAATATATATAAATTTTGAATGTCGAGAGGTATTCATTTACTATTCAATTTCAGTGCTGATCAGTTAAATAATAATCCATGAAAAAGAGACTAATTCCCATTTTATTATTACTTCTAACCACTATGATGGGGTATGGGAATCTAAAGGCAGCCGGAGAGATAGTGCCATGTGATCCGGAAATATTTCCAACAGATTCTACAAGTATCCAAACTTCAGATTGTGCAGTAGATGCCAAATTTTGTATACCAGTTCCCTTAGCAGATCTACCAAACTATCAATATTTGGTAGATGGTGTTGTATATAGCGGAACTACTACTGGTTGTGATTTCGATACAATAAGTGCATATACTTACGCGACTTTATTTGGGATGGGAAATTCAGGACCGTACAACGTTGATTCCTGGATGGTAAATGGTTTCAATATCACAGGGACATTCAATGATATTCCAGACTTAATAACTTTCATGAATAACAATGACCCAGGAGGTAACTGGGTTGACATGCCTGCCACTTCTCTTATTGTCGGCGGAAATCCTAACAATACATATTCGAATATGGATGTGACTGTTGTTTCGATAAATTCCCCTTCATTCATTGGATACAATTTTGGAGTTGAGGCACAAGGAACGTTGATTGACCTTCCAGTAGGGTTGCACGAAGTGATTGCAATAGATATCCCGAATGTATGTCAAGATACGATCATGGTGAATGTAGGTTGTATTACACCTGAATATATTACGGATATCGTGCAAATAGGACAGTCGGATACACTTTGTTTAGATTTTACAGAATTAACAGGACCTCCAGTAAGTGTTACAGATTTTTGTCCCGCTTCTGCTGATGGTGATGTTAATTTCTCTTTCATATTTAACAACACTTGTATTGCTTATACTGGAAATTCAGTAGGGCAAGATTCATTTTGTGTTGTAGCTTGTGATGCAGCAGGATTATGTGATACGACAGTATTGTTTGTTCAGGTACCAGGTGTACCAGGTGGAAGTGCCAATGTCATTTACGATACCCTTTTGGTGAATCAAATTGACATTGTTTGTTTAGATACGACGATGATAGGAGCAGGTCCCTTTACTACCAATAATCTCTGTTTAGGAGCGTCAGGAACTTATGCAGATTTTACGATAGACCCAGTAAGTTATTGTGTTTTTTATCAAGGATTAGATGCTATTGGAACCGACTCATTATGTGTTGAAGTATGTGGTGCATCAAGTTGCGATACTACTTATTTGTACGTAACTGTTTTTCCAGAACCACCAGTTGATAACAGTGTTGTTTATGACACCGTTTATGTAAATCAGAACTCAACTTTTTGTCCGGATACTACAGGTTTAGCGGGCAACATAGTAAGTATTTCTAACATATGTTCTACGATATCTGGTAATTACGTGATTTTCACTCCGGATCCAGCCACCAATTGTATGAATTACAATGCAATTGACATCGGATGTGATACCGCATGTGTGATGTTGGAAGATGATTTAGGAAATTTCGATACTACTTCATTGATTGTCTGTGTGTTACCTCCTTCTCCTGAAGTAATATATGATACTATTTTTCTAGGAAACTCAAATACTTATTGTATTGATACGACTCAGCTAGCTGGAAACATTGTGTCTATTGACAACTTTTGTGATAGTTTATCAGGAAACTCAGTTGATTTTCAAATAAATGCTATAAATTTGTGTATTGATGGTTTGACTTTTGAAGAAGGAACTGACACCGCATGCATCGTCGTTTGTGACAACTTCGGCGTTTGTGATTCAACCACTTACATCATTACTGTACTCGATCCGTCGATATCCCCCCCAGTCGCATTTAACGATGTTGACACTACATCCCTTAACCAACCAACAGGTATTAACTATTGTGGGAATGATATGATTCCGGACAATAATTTAACCTCATTTGGTTTACTAGATGTTGCAGATGGAGGAGTAGGTCCTTTACCTGGGTCTACAGTCATATTTAATCTTGATTGTACACTCACTTACGTTCCACAGAATGGTTTCTGTGGTGGCGTAGACAGTTTCACTTACACCATTTGTAATGCAGTCGGCTGTGATACGGCGATAGTTGCTGTTTATGTCGAATGCTTGCCTGAAAATGGCGAGTTTGAAATTCATAATGCATTTTCTCCAAACGGAGACGCAGTAAATGATTTTTTCCAAATTGATGGAATTGAGAATTTTGATAATCATGAACTCTGTATCTACAATCGTTGGGGAAACCAAGTCTTAAGAACAGAAAATTATCAGAATGATTGGGAAGGAACTTGGGAAGGTACAGATTTACCTTCTGGCACGTATTTTTATGTATTCAATGATGGAAACGGAAATATGCACTCTGGATATGTACAGATCATGAGATAAAAGCTCAATATTCAAAAAATCAAATGTATTAGTGAAATATATATGTATTTACAAGCAGTTGAAAATAAGTTGAATACATTAATAAATAAAGTTGATATAAAGTTTTAGCATAATTTTTGTTCCGTTGCTACCAAGTGAATTCTATGTCACAATCGTATGAATTCCAACGTATTATAAAATAAATTATACATAACCATACTTATTTAAAGAATTAATTATGAGAAAGACGTTGACAATTGTCGCCTTGTTTGTTTTCATCGCCTTCAGTGCCACCGCACAACAGGATGCGATGTTTACAAAATACATGTTCAATAGTTTGGTCTACAACCCTGCATATGCTGGATCCAAAGATCACTTGGCTGTTGGACTATTGCACCGCACACAATGGTGGGGTATAGATGGTGCACCTAATACGCAGTCCTTCACAATACATACACCACTTAGAAGTGATCGTGTAGGTGTTGGATTAAGTGCTGTAAACGATGTAATCGGACCAACTAATTCAATAGGAGCAAACATTAGCTATGCTTACCGTATTCCAATGGGAAAAGGAAAATTAGCAATCGGATTGCAAGGTGGAGTAATGAACTGGAGAGCGGATTGGAGTGAATTGAATTTGCAAACTGAGACTGGTGATGAAGCTTTTGATGAAGTTCAACCAAGTTATTGGTTACCAAACTTTGGTGCGGGTATTTATTACTATTCAAAATATTTTTATGTAGGTGTTGCTGCACCACATTTAGTTGAATACGATCTTCGTCAAAATGTTCAAGATGTAGGAATATGGGCAAAAACATACCGTCATTACTTCGGAACGATTGGAGCTGCGATTCCAGTTGGTGGAGAATCATTCATTTTCAAGCCATCACTTTTGGTTAAAAATGTTGGACTTTTCAGCACTTTCCGTAAAGATGTAAACTTCCAAGATATTGGTGCACCTACAGAGGTGGATATCGACTTATCGATGTTATTCTATCAATCATTTTGGTTTGGTGTATCATTCAGAACGGCAATTGAAGCTTTTGATGACACCAGTAGCTATGACTCTATTGACTTTTGGGCATCTTACTATATGGCCAATGGTTTGAGAATTGGAGCGGCCTATGATTTTACATTGACAAAACTTCAACAACCAGGTCAGGGTTCATTCGAAGTAATGTTAGGATACGAATTTAATTATAAAACAAAGAAAGCCGTTACACCACGTTATTTCTAAAAAAACATTTACGCATCGAGGATTCCAAAAACCCCCGTGCTACAAATATTAAACACTTAGGAACATGATTAAGAAGTTAATTTTCTCCACCTTGCTGTTGGCATTGTTCAGCACCGTTGGATTTGCTCAAGGGAGCAAATTGAAAAGAGCCAAAGCAGCAATGGATGCGTTGAATTATGTCGGCGCAATCGAGATGTACAACCAAATTTTGGAGAAAGATGATAACGCTGAAGCCAAAATTCAATTAGCAGAATGCTATCGTAAGATTAGTGATTCTGAAAATGCTGAATATTGGTACGGTCAAGTTGTAAGACTTCCAGAAGCTGAGTCAGTACATAAATTGTATTATGGTCAAGCATTGCAGCGGAATGGTAAATGTGATTTGGCTCGTGAATGGTACGAGCAATTTATCAGAGAAGTCCCTGGAGATATTCGAGGTCAATATTTGGTGAAAGCATGCGATTATCAAGACGAATTGATGACCAAAAGTGCTGGTGTCTACGAAATCAATCACATGGATTTCAACTCCAATCTGGATGATTTCAGTCCCACTATTTATGGAGATCAAATTGTTTTCGCCTCCGAGCGTGACAAAGGATCCTCTGTAAAAAGAGCGCACTGCTGGACCGGTAATCCTTTCTTAGAATTATACAACGTAAAAGCAAAAGGATCAGGTACTGATTGTAAAACTTATGAAACGGGTAAACCAACCAAGTTTTCTAAAAAGTTGAACTCAAAGTACCATGATGCAGCCGTAGGTTTTAATAGTGATGAAAGTAAAATTTTCTTTACTCGTAATAACTTTGATGGTGGCAAAACTGGAAAGAGTGATGACGGAATTATCAAATTGAAAGTTTATTCTGCAGATGTTGCTGGCGAAGGAAATTTCACAAACATTGAAGGGCTTCCTTTTAATAGTGATGAATACTCTGTTGCGCATCCAACTTTAAACGCAGATGGGACCAACTTGTATTTTGCTTCTGATATGCCAGGTGGATTCGGTGGAATGGATTTATATGTTTCTGAAGAAGAGAACGGAAGATGGGGTCCTCCTATGAACTTAGGTCCAATGGTGAACACAGAAGGAAATGAAGTATTCCCATTCTATAATGCAAAAGACAGCAGATTATACTTTTCTTCTGATGGTCAAATTGGTATTGGAGGTTTAGATATTTACCATATTACTGAACAAGAAGATGGCGAATTTACTTTGCCAGAAAATATAGGATATCCAGTGAATACCATCTCTGATGACTTCGGAATTGTTTTCGACAAAGAAGGAGCAAATGGTTTTTTCTCTTCTGATAGAGAAGGTGGTGCTGGACGTGATGATATTTATAGCTTTTGTAAAATTGCTGCACCAGTTGAAGTATTCGTTTATGATGAAGCGACTGGAGACCCAATTGCAGGAGCTACTGTCATCAATGATTGCACAGGATCAACTTTGACAACAGATTCTGAAGGAAAGGCAGTTATTGAAATGAAATTAAATGAGTGTTGTACATTTGCGGCAAGCTCGGCAGGATATGACGATAAT
Source organism: uncultured Saprospiraceae bacterium (assembly GCA_937928575.1). GTDB lineage: Bacteria > Bacteroidota > Bacteroidia > Chitinophagales > Saprospiraceae > CALDGQ01. Next base: position 6,087 of record CALFWW010000138.1, read on the forward strand.
GAACAAGAAGGTTGCACGACCGATGTAATGGCGGGTGAAACTGTTTTTGTCGAAATCCCATTATCTCAAGAAGCACTTTATTTATTAGAAGGTGTTGTATTTGACCAAAATTCTGGACTACCATTAGAAGGCGCATCTGTGATGTTAGAATCTGATTGTGAAGATGAAGAATTCGAAGAAATTTTAACGGATGCAACTGGACGTTTTGAATTTCCATTAGGTGCAGATTGTTGTTACAAAGTGAAAGCAGGAAAAGATGGTTACTTCGGAAATCCAATTGAAGGTCAATGTACTAGAGGTTTGGTAGAAGCAACTACTTTACAAGCTAACTTAAATTTAGCACCAATTTCTGGCGCTGGTTCTGTAGAAACAAACCCAGTCATCGTTGACAATGGAACACCAGCACCTTCAGGTCCGATCGTAAGAGGTGGCCCATGTGATATCTACAAAGACATGGATAAAGGACTTTATGTTTCAGCGGATACTGGTGAGCCTTTCACAGGAGATTGTGGTGGTGTAACTTATGTCAATGGAAATCCTAACACTTCATTTCCTACTACAACAACTGGAGCCGTTACAAGTTCCACTACCTTCGAGCCTTCTGGAACATCCTACACGGATGCGAATGCTGGATACTTAATGCACGTATACTACGATTTCGATAGAGCTTACTTAAGAGATGAGTCGACACCAGAATTAGAGAAACTTTGTACCATGATGAAGAATCAACCTGATTTAGTAGTTGAGATTGCTTCTCATACAGATTCAAGAGGATCGAATAATTACAACTATCGTTTATCTCAACGTCGTGCAGAAGCCGTAACAAGATATTTGTGTGATGTTTGCGGAATCTCAAAAGATCGTTTAGTTCCACGTGGTTATGGTGAAACTAAAAACGTAAACCGTTGTGCCAACAAGATTCCTTGTAGCGAGCAAGAACACCAAATGAACAGAAGAACAGAATTCCGTGTCATTGGATGTTTAAGTTGCTATAACAATGCAGAAACAAAACTATCTGCTCCAAATCCAAACACAAAAGTGAGTAGCTGCGCAGGCTGCCCATTCTAATCAACAAGGTTTTTATATTCAGTTTTTTATATGATTTTAAAAAAGGTGAAACAGCTAATAGTTGTTTCACCTTTTTTTGTTGGGATTGTGGAGACGTTGCATGCAACGTCTC